>JAAEPD010000422.1 GCA_024222455.1 Aureispira sp. | reverse complement strand
TAATAACAATATAGAATATTTATAAATCATGTTATTGACAATTGGTTTAAACAAGTTCAATCATTTTTTTATGTATACTTGGGTTCCTTAAGAAACTCACAAAGTAAAAATATAGTTATTGGTAATGCAAGAAAATCTATAGAATTATATAAATAACTTACAGTATGAAATCAGATCTAAAAAGAATAAGCAAATTTTTAAGTCTTGTTCTTCGACATCAACCTGAAAAAATTGGCTTAACCTTGGATAGTCAAGGTTGGGCAAATACCCAAGAATTACTTGAGAAAATCAATAAAAGTGGTACAGCCTTAAATTTAGCAACTTTACAAGAAGTTGTCGGAAATAACAATAAAAAACGTTTTGCATTCAATCCTGATGGTTCTAAGATAAGAGCCAGTCAAGGACATTCTATTCAAATCGATTTAGGATACACTCCAACTCAACCTCCAGAGTTTTTATATCATGGCACAGCGACTCGTTTTTTAGAAAGTATCCAACAAGATGGTTTGAACAAAGGCGCACGCCATCATGTTCATTTATCCAAGGATTTACCTACAGCTAAAAGTGTAGGAGGTCGACATGGAGTTCCTGTAATACTTACTATCAAAGCTCAAGCCATGTTTGATGATGGGTGCAAATTTTTTGTTAGTGTTAATGGTGTTTGGCTTACAGATAGTATTCCAGTAAAATACATAGAGTTTCCTTAGAAGCGGATAATTGTGTATTTTTGTCAATAGATTAGTTTGTGTATTTTTGTCAATAGATTAGTTTGTGTATTTTTGTAGGACTGTTGAGTATGTTTTAACTATAGTTGAACAAACAATTGTCTATCTTAACCTAAACAGTGTAGAATAATAATGATAGAAGAGAACAATAATGAGGATTTTATAAATCCTATTGATAAAGACAAGATAACTGAAAACCCACATACTTTGCCTTATGCCCATACTGTGGGTGGCGCTGTCATCAAGCCAATAGACAAAGGTCGTGTCAAAGGATTAGCTGTGGAGGCTATGCATAAGCAAACTAGCATGCAGCTAGAACAGATCAAAAAACAGATGGAACTGTTGGCTGAACAAGCTCGGAAAATACAAAAACGAGTAGAGGTTTCCGAAATTATCTATCATGCAGAAATGGGATTTAAACCATTGATAGGGCATACTTATCATTTGTATCAAAAAGCAGACGAAACAGCTGTTTTGTCGATGGTTGCTCCTAACGAGTGGGGGCGAACAGGGAGTCCTTTTAATGATTATCTGGCAACAGTAGAATTATTAGCTGATCATACTTGGAATATTTTAGAGGAGGGTGAACAATAAAATCGTATATTGGGTAGGTTAACAATGATCTACCTAAATGAAAGATCTCTAAAACAGTTCAAATCCTTTTGGAATATGAGTGCCCACTCTTCATCAAAACGACTTTATTTTTTAGCAACACTAGCTCTAGCTCTGCTGTTGACTAGCCTAATGAGCTACGATTCCAATATAGAAAATGATTGGGATACAATGAGTCTAGAAGGTGAGGTAAAACATATATCCAAACGAGTTTGGAGTGCTAAAGAAAAGGATAGTGAGCTAATTCTAGGCACAATAGTCCCCGATCCTCTCGAAAATTGGGATGTAGAATTCAATAAAAAAGGATTTATCCAACACAAAAAATGCTACGATACCAAAAATGAGTTGACACTGAGCTATGAATATGCTTACTCCAAAAAAAATAGACTTAGTGAACAATTATTGCTAGATGCAAGTGATCAACTTATCGAAAAAAAGAGTTATAAATATAATCGCAAAAATCAATGTATAGAGAAAGCTATATATAAGGCAGATGAATCTATGGTGGCAACTTATTCTTATAGTTATAATAAGAAAGGGACATTGAATGAGATGATAATAGATGTGCCTGAAAATTCTGTAATTTCTATGTCTCGCTATGAATACCTATACAACAAAGAAGGGCAACGAGTAGGACAGAAAAACTACGATAGAGAATCTAATCGTCTTACTCAAACCTATGAGTATAAATATGATGTGGATGGTAACCGAACAGAACATGTTATTATCAACCACACAGGCAATTTTTCGTTCAAGTGGACTTATGAATATGATGCGAAAGGAAATAGAACCTTAATGCAACGCCATTTTAATGGAGGGAGTGTTTGTAAGTATGAATATACTTTTGATGCAAAAGGTAATTGGATAGAGAAAGTAGAAAGAGAAAAAGGGAAGGTGGTCTTTCTAGAAAAAAGAGAAATTAGTTACTTCTAAAAAAAACTACTTCAAATACTCACTCGGGTTTTTTCCAAAACGCTCTTTAAATTGTTTGCTAAAATATTTTGGAGTACTAAATCCTATTGAACTACAAATTTGTTGGATAGAACTATATTTTTTTTGCTCCAGTAGCTTTCGAGCCTCCTGCAAGCGCAACTCCCTAATATATTTGTTGGCAGTCATACCTGTTAGTTTTCGCAAATGGCGACGAAACGTTTGTTCTGTCATATTCATGAACAAATATAGTTGTGTGGCATTAAATTGACGATTGCCAATACCTGTTTTGGCATAAGTCTCCACTTCTTTGAGCCATTCTTGTTCTTCTATACTAATACTAGGAATTGCCTCTTCTAACTCTTTCTGTTGTGTTTTGGGTTGTGCAGTTTTTTGTTGAGGAGAAGAGATAAGCTCCAAACCTTCTGTTTTAAACCAATTTTTTCGCTGGACATAGTTGTACAATAGATTCTGAACACGAATGAGCAACTCTTGAACAGAAAAAGGTTTGGTAAGATAGTCATCTACACCAACAGTTAATGCTTGTAGTTTATCTTGTTCAGCAGCCAAAGCTGTTAGCATTATGACAGGTATTCCTCTACCTTTATCACTAGATTTTATATGTTTGAGCATTGTCAAACCATCCATTTCTGGCATCATTACATCCGAAATAACCAAATGAATATGATTGTTAGGATTGCTAAGCTGTTCTAAACCCTCCAGACCATTTTTAGCAGATAATACCTTGTAGCGTTTTTTTAGCAGACTAACTACAAAATTTCGCATGTCATGGTTGTCTTCTACCACTAAAATATTAAAATCTGTCCCAATAGCATCAATAAGTTCAGTGTTTTGGTCTTCCTCTAGTTGGTCAGAGATATTGAGCAAAACTTGAGGAGAGGCTATTTTTTTAGGAAGTTCAAAAAAGAAGTGACTTCCTTCTCCTAAACTACTTTCTGCATAGGCTTTCCCATTCATCAAGTTGGCAAATTCACTAACCAAAGCCAATCCAATACCAGTTCCGCCATAAGCCATTACATCAGGTTGTTTGGATTGATAGAACCGTTCAAAAATATGAGGTAAATCATTAGGATGAACACCTTTGCCTGTATCAGATACCAATATCTTTAAAATTGCTGTTTCCTCTATTATTGTAAGTGTAACTTTTCCTGGTTTGGAGGTGAATTTAATAGCATTGCTCAAAAAATTATTAACAATTTTTTCCAACTTATTTCTATCTAAAAATAGATGTAAGTTTTCATCCTCTAGTTGAATATTTAATTCATAGTCTAATTGTTGGTTTTGCAGTTGAGGTTCAAAAACAGAGAAGATATGCTCAAAAAATTGCGAAACAGGAGTTGCTTCTTCTTTCAAGTCCAGC
>JAAEPD010000421.1 GCA_024222455.1 Aureispira sp. | reverse complement strand
TGCTATGATTTTTCTTAAAAAATATCTCACATTAACTTTTAGTTTTTAAATCACTTCATAACATAAAAAAAATATTTACAATCTAAATAAAACAAATCATGGAATACAGAAGATTAGGTAAATCTGGCCTTCAAGTAAGTACACTCTCATTGGGCTCTTGGTTGACCTTTGGCAAGCAAATATCAGATGATATAGCAGAACAATTAATGAAAGAAGCTTATGATAAAGGCGTTAACTTCTTTGATAATGCAGAAATCTATGCAAGAGGGAAGTCTGAAATAGTAATGGGTAAGATTCTCAAAAAAATGAATTGGCGAAGAAGTTCTTATATAGTTTCGAGTAAGGCTTTCTTTGGAGATGGTAACCAATTGCCAAATGAGACAGGTTTGAGCAGAAAACACCTAATCGAAGCTTGTGAAGCAGCCTTAAAACGTTTACAGGTAGAATATTTAGACCTCTTTTTCTGTCACCGTCCAGATAAGAACACTCCAATGGAGGAGACTGTTCGTACCATGAATACACTTATCCAGCAAGGAAAGATATTCTATTGGGGAACATCAGAATGGTCTGCACAAGAGATAATGGAGGCACACATGGTTGCAGAGCGTTATGGGCTTATTGGGCCAACAATGGAACAACCACAATACAATATGTTGCATAGAGATAAGGTAGAGGTAGAATACTCCAAAATATATGATACAGTAGGGTTGGGGACTACAATTTGGTCACCCTTATCTTCTGGTGTATTGACGGATAAGTATTTGAATGAAATACCTAAAGATACTCGTTTAGGTATGCCAGGCCTAGAATGGCTAAAAGAACGTTCTTTGACCTCTGAGCGTCTGAATAAAGTGCGTTTGCTTAAGAAGGTGGCTGATGATTTGGGGACTTCTGTTGCTAAATTGGCTATTGCATGGTGTGCTAAAAATCCAAATGTAAGTACTGTTATATTAGGAGCATCTAAACTACACCATCTACAAGAAACCTTGACCTCCTTAGAATTATTGCCTCAACTAACAGGAGACATAATGGAGCGTATAGAAGGAATCTTAGGAAACAGGCCTGTTGCTCCTATGTTTTAGTAGTTATAGCTAGGCTAGTTTCTTTAAGTGATTTACCATGATTTATTTAAATAAGGATTTACATGGAAGGTTTCTTAGTTAATATAAAAAAATAGAGGCTACTCATATGGAGTAGCCTCTATTTTTTATAGCAAAAAGCTAAATACTAAATTAAGTTCTACTCTTCAGTAGTCTTTTCTTCAGTAGTTTCAGCAGTTGCCTCTGTGTTGTCAGCGTCAGCAGGAGCTTCTTCTTCCTTAACTTCCTCTTCTACTACAGGAGCTTCTTCCTCTTTTACTGGACGAGCAGGAGCTTCACCAAAGATCTTACGACGACGAGCTTCAGCTGCTTCAGCAGTTTTAGCTTTACGAGTTTCGATTTTTGCTTCTTTCCCATCAATCCACTCTTGCAATAGTTTGTCAGCTGCTTCTTGTGTCAATGCACCTTTAGCTACACCACGTTGTAAGTGTTTTTTGTAGTATACACCATTCAACTTAAGAATTGCACGAGTTGTATCTGTAGGTTGAGCACCTTTCATTAACCAATCAAATGCTTTTTCACGATCAACTTCGATCGTAGCAGGTACAGTTAATGGATTGTACATTCCGATCTTTTCAATGAAACGACCATCACGAGGAGCTCTAGAATCAGCTATCACTATGTGATAATAAGGTTGTTTTTTGCGCCCTTTGCGCTGCAAACGAATTTTAACAGACATTTTTAACTCTATTATAATGTTAAAAGATACCCTGCGTAACTTGGCCAGCAAGCGGCAGGATTTTGAGTGCACAAAAGTAAGTCTTTTCTATTTATTCTCAAAATCATTATAGATATTTATATCTTTGCATATCAAATTAGTGCAAGAGCATATTAAATCATTAGTATTAGTAGTAAAAATGGCGGATAATCCGAATTTCATAGATTACGTAAAAATTTGTTGTCGTTCAGGAGCAGGAGGAGCTGGTTCTACTCATTTTATGAGAGATCGATTAAATTCTCAAGGAGGCCCAGATGGTGGAGATGGAGGCCGAGGTGGGCATATTATAATAAGAGGAAATGCTCAGATGTGGACCTTATTACATCTAAAGTATAAAAAACATGTAATTGCCACTAATGGAGAGCCTGGAGCAGGATCTGGCAAAACAGGTCCTTCTGGTAAGGATATAATATTAGAAGTGCCTTTAGGAACGATTGCCAAAGATGCTGAAACGGGTGAGGTGCATTTTGAGATAACAGAAGATGGACAGACCGAAATAATTGTGCGTGGTGGACATGGAGGAAGAGGAAACTCACATTTCAAATCAGCAACTAACCAATCTCCAATGTATGCATCTCCTCCAGGAGATGGTCGCAAGGAGTGGAAAATACTAGAGCTAAAAGTATTAGCAGATGTTGGTTTAGTGGGGTTCCCCAATGCAGGAAAATCTACCTTGTTATCCGTTATTACGGCAGCCAAACCCAAAGTAGCCAATTACCCATTTACGACCTTAGTACCAAACTTAGGAATGGTGCCTTATCGCAATAACCGTTCTTTTGTAATGGCAGATATTCCTGGTATTATAGAAGGTGCACACGAAGGTAAAGGGTTAGGGCATCGATTTTTGAGACATATAGAGCGTAATGCGACCTTATTGTTTATGGTGCCAGCTGACGCTGATGATATTAAGAAGGAATATGAAATTCTTCTAAACGAATTGACAGAGTACAACCCAGAGTTGCTTGACAAACCACGCATTTTGGCTATCACTAAGGCTGACTTAGTAGATGATGAGCTTAAGGAGCTGCTTAAAGATGAGATTCCAACTACAGTACCACATTTATACATCTCTTCTGTTGCTCAAAAAGGATTGCAAGAACTCAAAGACTTGATTTGGAAGTCTATTAATCAAGAATATAGTACAGAATAGAATTCTGAATTACAGTAGGTTATGGACAGGTTTTGTTTTTTGTTTAATCTTTTTTATATAAAAAGCTTTTTTTCTTAAACAATTAATCTGCCTTAGCGTTAACAGTGCAAATTTATTCGATCATCTCAATTCTAAGAGAAAATGAAAATTTGCACTGTATTCTTATTAATGTTTGTATCCTTCGCAACTTTTGCCCAAAATGGTATTATCAAAGGAAAAGTATTAGAGGCTTCCAACAATCAATCTGTTCCTTTTGCGAATGTAGTAATAGATGGAACTACCATAGGAGTGACTACCGATATTGATGGTAATTATGAAATCAAGGATCTAGAGCCTGGTACCTATGATGTTACAGCAAGCTTTTTAGGATTTAAGACTATTACAGAATCAGAAGTAATGGTAACCAACTCCAAACCAACTATTATAGAGTTTAAAATGGAGGAGGATGTTGAAAGTGTAGAAGAGATAGTAGTTACTGCTTCTCCATTCAAAAAGACAGAAGAAAGCCCTGTTTCTTTGCAAACTATTGGTACTACCGAAATACAACGAAATCCAGGAGGGAATAGAGATATTTCTAGAGTGGTGCGTGTGTTGCCTGGTGTAACTTCTACAGCTAGTTTTCGAAATGACCTATTGATACGTGGAGGTGCTCCAAACGAGAATCGTTTTTATTTAGATGATATAGAAGTGCCAAACATCAATCACTTTGCTACACAAGGTTCTACAGGTGGCCCTAATGGTTTGATCAATGTAGATTTTATCAGAGAAGTGGACTTCTTTAGTGGAGCATTTCCTGCCAATAGAGGCAATACCTTGAGTTCTGTATTCAACTTCAAGCAGAAGAGTGGTCGTGATGATCGCCTTGGATTTACGGCTACCTTGGGTACTAGTGATGTTGGTCTAACATTGGAAGGGCCTATCGGCAAAAAAACAACTTTTATTGCCTCTGCTCGCCAGTCTTACTTACAGTTATTGTTTGATGTGATTGGCCTACCTTTCTTACCAACCTACAATGATTTTCAATTCAAAATTCGCACTCGTATTGATGAGCGAAATGAATTTTATGTAACAGGCTTAGGTGCTATAGATCGTTTTAAGTTGAACTTAGATGCTAACGAAACTGCAGAGCAACGTTATTTATTAGATAACTTACCTGTGAACAATCAATGGAATTATACACTTGGAGCTGCTTACAAACATTTTGGAGAAAACGGGTTTTGGACATTTGTAGCTAGCCGAAACATGCTTAATAATGATGTTTTTAAGCATATCAATAATGATGAAGATAATGAACGTTTCATAGATTATACCTCTACTGAAGCAGAAAGTAAGGTTCGTGTCGAAAATACAAGCCGTTTCAAAGGGTTTAAGCTAACATCGGGGATAGGTTATCAATATGTTCGTTATACCAACAAGACTAAAAGTTTTCAATTGGTTAATGGGGTAGCAGAGCCTGTAACTTTTGAGTCGAAACTTGATTTTCATAAATACAGCGCTTTTGCGCAGTTAAGCCGTAAGTTTTTTGCTGATCGCTTGACCTTATCTACAGGAGCTCGTTTAGATGGAAACACCTATTCTAAAGAGATGGCTAATCCTTTACCTCAAGTATCTCCAAGATTTTCAGCTTCTTTTGCAGTTACGCCTGCTTTGTCTGTTAATTTTAATACAGGATGGTATCACCAATTGCCAGCATATACTGCAATGGGGTATAGAGAAAATGGAGAGTTAGTGAATCAGGATCGTTTGAAGTATCTTCAGAATTTACACTTTGTAGGTGGGGTAGCTTACAATACTAAGTTCAAAATGAAAGTTAGTTTAGAAGGTTATTACAAGCAATACAAAAACTATCCATTCTTATTGAACGAAAACCTTTCTTTAGCCAACTTAGGAAGTGATTTTGGAGTAATTGGTAATGCACCTCTTAGCTCTACGGGTGAAGGTCGTACTTATGGTTTAGAGCTTTTGGTACAACAACGTAGCTACAAAGGGTTCTATGGTATTTTAGCTTATACCTTGGGTTGGACAGAGTTTAAGGATTCTAAAGGAGAATATGTGCCTTCTTCTTGGGATAGTCGTCACATCATCAATCTAGCAGCAGGTAAGAGTTTCAACGTTACTTCTAAAGCCAAAAGAGAGCAGCAAAATGCTAAACGTGCTGGAATGGGTAAAGCTCCTATCAAACGTAAAATGATACCACAAACCTTAGATTTAGGAATGAATTTCCGCTTCCAAACAGGATTGCCCTATACACCATTCGATGAGCAAGCATCTGCTTTGACTCGAAACTGGAATACATTAAGACAAGGTATTCGTGATTATAGCTTACTAAACACAGAGCGTGCTAAAGCTTTTTATGGCTTAGATTTCCGTGTAGATTATAAATGGTTTTTTGAAAAATGGAGCTTTAACATCTATGTAGATTTACAAAATATACCTGGTGTGGCTTCTGGTACTCCAAATTTGATATTAGATCAAGGAGAAAGTGGAGATGATCCTATACAAATCAATAATCCAGGTCAAGTTAATGAGTCTTACCAACTTAGAAAAATAGAGCCAGGGGTAGGGACTATAGTACCAACGTTAGGAATCATTGTACAGTATTAAAATAGAGTTAGAAAGATAAATTGAATATTTAGGTTAGCAGAAGCAAGGCATTTTTGTGCCTTGCTTTTTTGTTTATTTCAATAGAAGCTACTGGCCTTTTTAATGAAATTAAGCGTTTTAAGGAGTAATTATTAAACTCCTAACCTCTATCCATGAAAAACATATTATTACTTATTTTTTGTATTACCCTAGTATTTGCCTGCCAGCAACATATATCTGTATCTCAGTCAAATGAATACATACACCCTAGTATCAAAGATGCCAATAGGTTGGGTATAGAAGATAAATTTAATCAAGAACTTTATCATTTCTATAAAGGTGACTATAGTGGTGTGTTGCTAAAAGTGCCAAATGGCAAAATCAACAATAAAGGCAAGGATAGTATTTATGTGAGTTCTATCTATATGGATGCTACTAAAGTATGTAATCGGCATTATCGTGCATTTATTCAATGGACTCATAGAATTTGGAGGCAGGTGCCCCCAATTGCCCCTAGCTTATTACCCGATACCACTGTTTGGTTACAACAGTTTCCAAATGAGGCTATAGGAGAATTATTGAAAGAGCATTATTTTAGAGATGCTGCATTTGATTATTATCCTGTGGTAGGAGTGAGCTGGGAGCAAGCACAGGCTTATGCCTTATGGCGTACTGATCGGATTAATGAGGCTATTTTGGTGGATAGAGGGATTCTTGCCATTGAAAATAGAGGACAAGACAGAGAAAATAACTTTAATAGTTATAATTATTTAAATATGCTTTATGACGCAACTCCAGGAGAGAAACCAATAACTAATCCTTTGACTGGTGAGGAACGAATAGTTGTAGAGAGTGATGATATTCTAGTACCTAATTATCGGTTACCAACCTCATCTGAACTAAAAAATGCTGCAATGCAAGTGAAGGATTACAGTAAAAATAAGGGCTTGAGAATGTTTAGGAAAAAAGTATTAGATCATCAGAAAATTCATCCTAAACCCTCTTTTTATGACCATGAACAGTATCATTTGCCTTATGCAATTATAAACGAAAACGGAAAAGCTCCTTATTATCTAGAAGGGAATACAGATGAATGGGCGCAAGAAAAACACAATACTGATAAATTGTACAATTGGAGTCATCAAAATAGAAAAGATCAAAATGATCAACTGGTTTATTTTATTCCTATATGGGTACAAAAATATTATAAGGGAATAGATACAACTATTTTGGATAAGTTTGCTCAACAACATTCTGGTGTTAATGCTCATTCTCAAAGAGGGTTTCGCTGTGTGCTACCTAATTTGTGGTAGAAAAGTAATTCTGCCCCAAAAACAGACCAGCCGCTAGCTAGGCTAGCGGCATGGTACTGAGGCAATAGTCAATAAGATTGACTTAGAAATATGGTTCTTTTAGACATTTTCAAGAATAGAACGAAGGTCGCTCAACTTTCCATTTTTGAAATTTACAGTCATATTATTTAGATCTTTAGCTTTGCAGTCGTGTACAAAAGTTTTTGTTTTGCCACCATCAACACTCATCCCAATTACTTTTACATCCCACTCAGCAGGTACACCATTGTACATTTTACATTTATATACATTGCTGCCTTGGCTAGGCATAAAACTGATAACACTTTTTATCTTTTTGAATACTACAAAAAACTGTGTATTTGGATTGTATTCATGGTTAATAGCAACTTGCATCTTAGCTTCATTTATTCTTAAGAAACGATCACAGTTGATCCAACCCATATTAGATACACGGATACTGTTCGTATAGTATTGACGAGTTTCTTGAGCAGAAGCAAATCCTTTTTCAATTTTAGCAGACATTAAGGCACCATGTATCTTGCTGAGTTCTTCATGTGCTTCTTTTATTGCCTCTACAGTACTCGTAATTTCGGTACCATCTACAAAGTTATTATAACGACTATTTAAGGTGTTAAAAGCTTCTTGTTCTTTTAGCAAATTTAAGAATTGATCATAACCAGCATATAAACGATCTGTAGGATCTTTGATTTTCTGAAGCTCTTTGAAATGCTTGTTTTGTCCCTTAGAAAGCATGTTTGAAATAAGACCTCTTAGTTGCACAATATCTCTATTTTTTTGCTTGTACAATAGACGATTTTGCTTGTGATATTTTTTAGCCTCTGAGTTCATGTTCTTCAGGATAGTGATGTCCTTGCTCAAGTCAATATCTTGTAAGCCAACTGCTAATTCAGAAGATTCATACAAGTCACATTCTCTAGTTATATAGTCGATGTAATCCCTAATTTGAAAAATAGATTTTTCGTTTCTTCCTATATTTTGGAATATCTCTAATTGCTGACTGCTTTCAAACCCATTACAAAAAACTTCTAAATCCTTGTCATATTGCTCTATGTTTTTAGTGAACTGTTTTAGAGCTGCTTTAAAATTGATATAACTTTCATGGTCTTTTACATATTGTTGGTAGTTCTTTTTATAAACAACCATTTGTTTTTCGTATCTGTCCATGCGGATAGAATCACGTACACGAAGTCTTTCATAAGTAGCTAATCTATAGTCGTGTAACTCTTGGATACGCTTTGTATAATGCTCTGTAGTCTCTATTGAATTTTGTTTGTTTCTAGCCTTGATCGTATCTAGGATAGGAAAAGGGTATTTTGCTTGATACAACTCTGGATGAACAGGTTTTGTTGGCTTGTACTTACGAGTAGGCAATACTAAATCCTTAGTTTCTATTGCTCTTACATTCCCCAATCGGTTGAATGGAATATAAGGAGGTGGATTTGTATAGTTGCTATTACGAATAGGTTGTCCAGTTGCTTCCCAGTTGGTAGCACTTGTCATGTCGTTGCCAGCACGATCGCTCACAAAAAGCTGCATGCCACTCTTTAGGCTTTGACTATTAGGCATAGACACACTCACTGCTTCACCTTCACGCAAATCTAATTGAACTCCACCAGGTGTAGTAGCTTCCATATAGATCATTCCACCAGATTCGATCAACTCACCATTAGAAACTGTACTAAGGTTGTTGGCCAAAAAGTCATTAAAGCTATAAGCTTCTTTCACTTTCATGTTTACTTCACCATGATAAGGCTTGCCATTAGGCAATTGGAACGCTTCTTTAGGTACACTAATGATGGTACCTTTTTGAGCCATGAATATATTTTTCTTGTTGGTATTTAGTGTTACAGTTTCTTCTCTACGGTTAGATAGGTGAGAGAATACTTCTTCCAAGTTTTTAGGCTGGAATGGTGTAATAACAATATCAACTCTGCGGTTTCTCTGGCGTTGCTCATCTGCATTATTTTCGTTGCGCAAGGCAATCTCACCAATGCCTAAAACTTCGCTGCGAGTAGGGTGTATATCTTCTCCATTAAAATAGTTATGAACACTTTTTGCTCTATCTTTTGCTAGTGCTTTATTGGTGGTAGCCGAACCGACATCATCAGTATAAGCCTTTAGGTCAAGGTCAAAATCTGGGAGTTCGTTGATTTTAGCTAAAAGTTCTCTTAAGGTATTTTCAGCTTCTTCGTTGAGTTGGTGCTGTCCTGTAGCAAAATATACGGATGTTTTGTAAATGCCTTGTGCTTGGCTGCTTGTACTTACCATTGCTAGGAGTGCAATACTTAGGATATATTTAATCATGTTGTTAAGGATTGTGGTAAACAAAAAAAGAATAATAAAAGAATGTGCAGCATGCTTGATTTGTAAGTATAATGTGGAAGGCCAAAAAGGTTACAGACTTTTTTAAAAAAAGATAAATCTATTAGAGTATGTCTAAAATTATAAATAAAAAAATGTAAGGATTAAAAAAAGAGGAATCAGAATCATAAACTTGAGGTGACTAAACCAAAAAAGCTTATGAAAACGCACTATGAAGTAC
>JAAEPD010000420.1 GCA_024222455.1 Aureispira sp. | reverse complement strand
GGTTAAATCACTTTAGAAGAGTTGTCATAGACTATGAACATTGTTCTAAAAGTGCTGTTGCCTTTTTACTTTTAGCTAATATTTCGATGACTCTTTCCTCTCTTAAAACTTAAGCAAAATGAAATCCCCAACACACTCTAAGCTACGGCAATGGGTCTTAAGTAAAATTCAAATAGGAATGAATTCGTATAGGCGCTGAAAAGTAAGATTTTTTTGATTAGCAACTTACAAACAACTAAAACTCCTCATAAACAGAATTTGATACCTCTGAAGATCTCAAGATACTATCTACTAAAAGTATCTTGAGACTCTTTTTTAGTGGTAATAGCTAGGTAAGGTTTCTAATTGACTTTCTAAATAGGTAACCATCAGTAAATTACCCTAAAACAAAGGATTTGGTATCACTCGACTAAACAACCAATCGTTCTCCATAGCCACCTCATTGATCGCCCAAGCAGTATCTATAATCATAGTTTCCTTTTCGGGAGTAGAACCTTTAAACATAGGATAGACCAAAGTAAATTTTTCGTCTAACACCACTCCCAATTCCTCTACCAATTGCATAGCCTTAGCTGCTCCGTCACGCACATCCACACAGTCAATAATCGTAAAATCGCCTATAGATTTCACTATAGTACTATTCGTCTGCAAACCTAGACGCACACTATACATAGGATTATCTGGACCTATCAAAAATAGTATCCATCGAACTGTTATATTCAAATTAGTATTCTTATCCATATTGAGTATAATTACTGAGTTTAGAGGAACATAAAAGTATAAAATTATTCCTTATCTTTGGGCCTTAAACTATAAATCATTGCAATATATGAAACCACTAGCGGAGCGCATGCGCCCTAAAAACTTAGATGATTATGTTGGTCAGCAACATTTAGTTGGCTCCAAAGGCGCTTTGCACCAAGTCCTGACATCTGGACGCATACCATCTATGATCTTGTGGGGTCCTCCAGGTGTAGGCAAAACAACTCTTGCCGAAATCATTGCAAATACACTCAAACGTCCTTTTTATACCTTAAGTGCTATAAGCTCAGGAGTAAAAGATGTTCGACAGACTATAGAAAAAGCCAAAAGTCAACAATTTTTTAATGGCCCCAATCCTATACTCTTTATAGATGAGATCCATAGGTTCAGCAAATCACAACAAGACTCTCTATTAGGGGCTGTAGAGCGGGGTATTGTCACCTTGATTGGGGCAACTACAGAGAATCCCTCTTTTGAAGTTATCAGCGCCCTACTCTCTCGCTGTCAAGTCTATGTATTACAACACCACAGCAAGGAAGAGTTATTAGAGCTGGTTGATCGTGTTATTGCAGAAGATGAAGTTCTAAAAAATAAAAAAATAACGATAGAGAATGCCGATGCCATACTCCGCTATTCAGGGGGTGATGCTCGAAAACTGCTCAATATTCTCGAAATCATTGTCAATTCCGCAGAAGAGGATGCAGAAGTTATTATTAACAATGAACTAGTACAATCCCAACTTCAACAAAATATCGCCACTTATGATAAAAATGGCGAAATGCATTATGATATTATTTCTGCCCTTATCAAGTCGATTAGAGGTAGCGATCCCAATGCCGCTGTATATTGGTTAGCTAGAATGATAGAAGGTGGAGAAGACCCAAAATTCATAGCTCGTCGCTTACTAATTTTAGCCTCCGAAGATATAGGTTTAGCCAACCCTAATGCCTTATTAATGGCCAATCAGACCTTTCAGGCTGTGCATACTATTGGGTTCCCTGAATCTCGAATTATCCTATCTCAAGCAGTTATCTATATGGCTAATTCCCCCAAAAGCAACACAGCTTACATGGCTATCAAAGAAGCTCAAGACCTAGTAAAAAAGACAGGAAATTTACCTGTACCTCTTCCTCTACGAAACGCCCCCAGTAAACTCATGAAGAGTTTAGGCTATGGCAAAAACTATAAATATTCTCACAACTATGAGGGCAATTTTGTAGATCAAGAATTCTTTCCAAAAGAACTTTCAGGTACTAAGATTTATCAACCTTCGGCCAATGCCCAAGAGGAAAAATCAAGAAAGTTATTAGCTCAACGCTGGAAAAACAGATACAACTACTAAATTAATTACAAATTACGAATTCCCTTTATTACCTACTTTACAGAATAAATAATAACTAAAATTACAGAGATTTTTGATAAATAACAAGGCGAAAAATGCCGAAATAACCTTAGCTATCGCGAGGCTTTTCAACAAAGTTAAGCACAAAAAGATCGATTAATTTTGGTTTTATACCTATTACTTTTTACCTGTTATCTATTTATTAGCTATTACCTAACCACTTATTATCTATCAATCGTGCGAATATACTTAGACAATGCAGCCAGTACACCTTTAGCCCCTCAAGTGTTGGAAGCCATGCTTCCTTTCTTCCAAACACACTTTGGAAACCCCTCTTCTGTGCATGCAGAAGGTCGTCAGGCAAAAGTGGCTATAGAAACTGCCCGAAAGTATATATCCAAACAACTCGGCTCTCCTCCTAAATCTATTATATTCACCTCTGGTGGCACCGAATCTAACAATATGGCCATAAAATGTGCTGTAAGAGATCTAGGTATAAAACGCATTATCACTAGCCCAATAGAACATGCTTGTGTAGCCAATGCAGTTGCTAATGTTCAGACCTATCATAATATAGAAATAGAATATGTAAAACTAGGACCTACAGGCGCAATAGATTTAATAGATTTAACCCTTCTATTGAGCAAAAACAAGGGTCAAACCTTAGTAAGTTTGATGCATGCCAACAATGAATTAGGCACACTTAACAATGTCACTAAAATAGGGTTACTTTGCAAGAAGCATGGAGCTTACTTTCACAGCGATACGGTACAAACTATAGGACATTTACCCATTAACACAAAAAAACTTAACATAGATTTTTTATCAGGTTCGGCCCATAAAATGCATGGCCCCAAAGGAAGTGGTTTTTTGTATATCAATCCTACTATTTCTATTAAACCATTTATAGATGGTGGTGGACAAGAACGTCAGATGCGGTCAGGCACCGAAAATGTCGCCAATATTGTAGGTTTACATCAAGCATTTAAACAGGCCACACAACAGATGGGAACATGGAAAAACGACATTGAGGCCCTTCGTCTATACTTCATAAAACAACTTACAGCACATTTTCCAGATATTATAATCAATAGTGATCCTCAGGACTACTTATACACCATTTTACATGTAGCCTTCCCTTGTACACTTGACCTTAGTGTCTTATTATTCAGACTAGACTTGGAAGGGATTAGTGCATCAGCGGGTTCTGCATGCAACTCAGGAGCTATCCAAAGTTCCCCTATCTCTGATTTTCTAGATTTGGACCACACACACAAAGCCTTACGTTTTTCTTTTTCTCACTTAAATACGAAAACAGAAATTGATAAAACAATTACTATTCTAGACAAAATTGTGACAAGCAACTAAGCTTTTTAGATTTTAGTTGAATATTTAATGAATTTTTCCCTGAAACAGCTAAACGGTTTTAGACAAACATAAACAACTAAAGACCAAAAGACTATACATTACCCTTTATCCAAAACTTAAGTTTTACCTTATTTTAACGTTTGGTTATATCCTCAAAAAAGGGTACTTTCCCTAAAACTTATAAACACATGATCATACAATAGTTTTTTGTAACCTACTCCTTATTAACTCATTCTTCTAAAGTTAATAGAGTAAAATCCCTTTTTTTTAATGAATACTACTATTGAAGTAAAACAATTAAATTCAAACCAATTAGAATCAGCAGCATCAATACTAAAAGCTGTAGCCCACCCCATTCGTTTGTCCATTTTACAATTATTGGACACCCACGAACGGCTTTCTGTAAACGAAATTTGTGAGCAATTAGACAGCGAACAATCTCTGACTTCTCATCACCTTTCTAACATGAAGTTAAAAGGTATTTTAGGAAGTAAAAGAGAGGGACAACGTGTCTACTACTTTCTAAAATTAACCGCATTGAAAAGTCTTTTGCAGTGCATGGAAAATTGTGTTTCTTCTTTTTAAGAACTAAGAATGATTCCTTATTGATAATTTTAGCGCTGTTAAGGTCCCCTCCTTAGCAGCATTTTTTTTATTCTCTCCGTTTTAATAATTAGCTTAAACTTTATAGCATTTATTTCTTCCATCCAAAAACCAGCTTATTGCACTCAACTCTACTCCATTTATTTTCGTTATATCTATTACTATTACTAAATAATATAACAGTCATATAACTAACCAATCGACTTTATGCATAAAGTATTGATTCTGGTATTATTGGGGTGGAGTACCTTTTTTACACAAATTCAAGCACAAGAATGGTACATCAGTATGGAGGGTGGTCTCAAGTGGGACTTTGCTCAAACCTTTTCGACAAGCGAATCAGAACTCCGTTTGTCTAGTGCCCCCGATTTTATAGGAGGTGCCAATTGGGGGGTCATTCTCAACCCATACCTATTTATAGAAACAGGTGTTTATGTCCATCAATTCAATAATAATTATACGCTTGATGTAGATAATGTAGAGTGGTTTAAGCATCAACGATGGCTTCCTGCCCAAATGGTCAACTTCTCCTTACGTATGCGCACGACCGTTTTGAGCATTCAAGAAAAATTTTCTTTACATCCCTTTATTGGAATTTCGTTATTGATACAACAACATCAAAACGGGAAATATCAAAGTAGTATTGATCGGCTTCCTGCCGACCCTCAGCATGTCGAAAGCTATTTTAGATATGAATACGAAGCCTTCTTTCGAACCAAGCAGCTCTTACTTGCAGAAGCTGGTTTGATGGCAGCCTATACACTTCAAGATAATTTTAGACTTACCTGTTCTATCAATTTTACATTGGGAAAAGCAACTATAACTGAGGCTCACTTAAAATGGGATCGACACTTAGTCAATATACGTGACAGTGGAGAAAACAGCATAAAATATAAGGGTGATCAGGTCAATCTAATGATTGGCGTACAATGGATGTTTGGCAAAGCCCACAAAAAACTAGACTAGATATACACTGCCTTGGTAGTTTTTTTATAATTTCCCTGTTTGGGAATAAGCCTTCCCCTCAAAAACACTTTAAATACAAATTCATGCGTCATTGGATCATTCTTTTTGCTATTCTATATACCATATATCCTAGCCATGCTCAAGATATTAATGCAACAGCCACCATTATAGGTACTGTCACTGACCTAAACGGAGAACCTCTTATTGGAGCTACTGTTGCTATTGATCTATCTAAATCACCTGTCGGAACATTTACCAATGAAGATGGAAAATACAAACTAATTATCCCTGCTGAGGAGCGGCTTACTATCATTTTTTCGTACATAGGCTATGGCAAACAAAAAAAGACAGGTATAAAATTAAAAAAAGGAGAAGCCATCCGTATCAATATACAATTGTCAGAGGAAGGCGTTCATACACCTACAGCAGAAGTTACTTCATTTGATGAGAAAGAGGTAGATGCAATCAATGTGAAAGCAGAAGATATTCGAGAGATCCCTACCACTAATATGAACCTAACCTCAGTGCTACAATACCTTGCGCCAGGAGTTTCGGCAGGTACAGGAGGTGAGTTGACTTCTCAGTATTCTGTACGTGGAGGCAACTACGATGAAAACTTAGTTTATGTTAATGGTTTTGAGATTTATAGACCCTTACTTATACGTTCAGGGCAACAAGAGGGCTTGACCTTCCCTAACCCTGATATGTTACGCAATATGAGGTTTTCTACCGGTGCTTTCAAGGCTCAATATGGTGATAAAATGTCTTCAGTATTAGATGTCACTTATCGTCGCCCTTACAAAACAGAAGCTTCCATAAGTGGTAGTTTATTAGGAGCTGCAGCTTATATTGGTGGTGCCATCTATAGAGATTCTGCCTCCCGAAAATCTCAAAGCCCTTATCGCTTAACCTATACTTTTGGTGCTCGCTACAAAACCAGCCAATATATTCTAAATACCTTAGATATAAAAGGCCAATATGTGCCTAACTTTTGGGATATTCAAGGAGATATTATTTATGATATTAATTCTAAATGGCAACTAGAGTTTATTGGCCATTATTCCAATTCCGTTTACAAACTAATACCAGAGGCAGGAGAATCTACTACTGGTTTATTTAATAGAGCGTTGCGATTGACTACAGTCTTTGAAGGACAAGAACTTTCCAACTTTGAAAACTTTACAGCAGGAACCTCCCTTACTTTTGTTCCTTGGGGCAAATCAGGTAGAACACGCCAAGAACAGTATAAAGATATATCGACTAACCTTCGCTTTCGTTTCTTGGGTTCTCATTACCAAAGTAATGAAAACGAACGTATAGATATTTTGAGTTTCTACAAACTAGATGAGGTAGAAACAGGCTTGGGAGAAGATGATTTTGGTGAAGTGGTAGGGACCTTGGCTTATGGCGAAACCCATCAATTTGCTCGCAATTATCTACAGGCCAACGTTACAAGTGCCCAATTAAAAGGTGTTTGGACTTATGAAGAATATAATGACTCTACCTCCAACGAAAATCGCCTTTGGTTGCGTTGGGGTGCTGGTTACAAAAACGAGATTATACAAGATAATCTAAAAGAATGGACACGCTATGACTCATTGGGCTATACCCTTCCTCATGACACCTCTCAATTAATCATTCCAGATTATATCAACACTAATATTGCTTTGAACTCTCATCGTATGACTGCTTATGTGCAAAATACATGGGAACATATTTCTAAAAAGCACCTTTTCAGAATGACAGGTGGTGTACGAGCACAATATTGGTCACTCAACAAAGAATTTATAGTATCTCCTCGTCTACAGCTGTATTATACACCACGAAAATTCAGTAATCCAGAGAGTGATAAAACTACAGTTACCAAAGATTTGACCTTTAAGTTGGCTACAGGAGCATATTACCAACCTCCTTTCTATAGAGAATTGAGAGATCTTAAGGGGAATATTAAAAAAGATGTTCGTTCTCAAAAATCAATACACATCTTAGGTGGTGTTGTTTGGGATTTCATGATGTTCAAACGTCGATTTAAACTAATCGCAGAGGGCTATTACAAACATCAATGGGACCTAGTACCTTATGATGTAGAAAATGTGCGTATTCGTTATTATGGCGACAATTTAGCCACTGGTTATGTTGCAGGACTAGACTTGCGTCTTAATGGTCGTTTGGTCGATGGTTTAGAATCTTGGATTAACCTATCTTTCTTAAGAGCTAGAGAAAGCTTTACAGATGTACAACATGGAATCCGAAAACTTTCGGGAGTATCTACTATCGACACTACCCTAGTTAGCGATGTACCTAAACCTACTGATCAATTAGTAATTTTCTCTATGTACTTCCAAGATTACTTCCCAAAACTGCCTTGGTTCAAGGTTAACTTGGGTCTTACTGTAGGCACAGGGCTTCCTTATGGTATTCCTCGCAATAATGTTGAATTTAGAAATATCTATCGTTTTGCGCCTTACCATCGTATAGATATAGGCTTTTCGTTCAATCTATGGAATAGAGACCTCTTTGTCAAAAAGAAATATGATAACAACCATGTTGCTTATCGAAAATCTAAGCACTCTCTCAAGTGGCTCAAACGAGCATGGTTGAGCGTAGAGGTATTTAACCTAATGGATGTACGAAATGTGGCTAGTAATACTTGGGTGAAAGACTTCACCAACCGAAGTTATGCCATACCAAACTCTCTAACTACAAGACGGATTAATGTACGGTTCCGATTAGATTTCTAAACACCTTGGAACACTAACAGTTATCATTATCAATTTATTATAACAAAACTTTAAGTAGGTTTTCTGAGAGAAATGTAAAAAAATCTGTATTTTTAAAAAATGTTCAAACACCAAATTGAATAGGTATTGCATCTACTTCAATATAAAAGGGTTTAACACTTTTGACACAGTATCATGGAACATTCTTCCATATAAATGCATTAAGTATCTATATAGAATGTTTTTAAAATAGAACAATTGTTCTATTTTGAAACATTTTGAGACCTTGTTCTCGTTATACTGTACTAGATAATTCAAAATTTATTCACAGAAATACTATTCACAAAAAACACCAACGATGAAAAAATTATTTGTCTTAGGTTTTGCAATCGCAGCAAGTTCATTTTTTATTGGTTGTGATAATGGCGAAAATGGTAACACCAACACCATTACTCATAAATCACACAATGAGCTTCGTGAAGAAGTAATTGGACTTCGTGATGCGACCACATTGCAACATCCTGGAAAAATTTATACCAAAGATCAATATCTTTTGATCGGAGAAATTGGTAAAGGAGTACACGTTTTTGATAACACAGATCCTCGTAGTCCTAAAAACCTAGCATTCATACAAATTCCTGGCAATGTAGATGTTGCTATCAAAGGTGATGTTATTTATGCTGATAACTTCATGGATTTAGTAACACTAAATGCAAAAACAGGTAAAGTAACTCGTGTTAAAAACGCTTTCAAAAATCATGAAGAGCGTCGTAGAGATGAGGTTTTAGCCCTTAATAATGGTAAAGATCCATTGGGTATGAAAGGAACTCAATTCCAAGCTGTTAACCATGGTTCTCCGGGCGGAAACCCTGTAGGTACAGGTGGCTCTATGGCTCGTTTCGCTATTGTAGGTGATCACCTATATGTATTGGACGAAAACACAATGAAAGTATTTGATATTACTGATCCTGACAATCCAGTGAAGAAAAACGAAATCGAAATGGATTTTGTTGTAGAAACTATCTTCCCTCATGAAGATAAGTTATTCATTGGTGGAACTCAAGGTATGTACATTTATGACAACACAGATCCTGCTATGCCTCGCTTGTTGAGTCAGTTTGAGCATGCTATCGCTTGTGATCCTGTAGTTGTATCTGGTTCTTATGCTTACGTTACACTTCGCGAAGGAGGTCCTTGTGGACGTTCATCTAACCAATTAGATGTAGTTGACATTTCTACTATCACTAATCCTACTCTAGTCAAAAGCTTCCAAATGCACAGTCCTGCTGGTTTGAGCGTACAAAACAATGTATTGTTCTTATGTGATGGCAACCAAGGTTTGAAAGTATTTGATGTAACTGACAAAGAAAACATCAGTGGCAACCTTTTATTTAGAGATAATGATATTCGTAAAGCTTACGATGTTATTGCTAGCTCTGGTAGCCCAGTAGTTATTGTAGTAGGAAAAGAAGGTTTGTATCAGTATGATGCATCTAATCCTGAAAGCTTAGAAAAATTAAGTGAGATCACTATAGAGAAAGAAAAAAACTCTTAGTAGCCCACTAAATAAATATATTGTCCTTGGTAGTTTAAATACTATCAAGGACTTTTTTCTTTTTATACCAACACCTCTTAAATGAAGTACTTATTCCCTCTCGTCCTTTTAGTTTTTTTTGCTTGTAATGAGGATAAGCCTCAAACTAACCAGGCTACTAATCTAATGCAACACTTAGATATTAATCAGTTAAGTACCTTAAACAAAGGCACTCATCTACATCTACTCATTAGTTTTGACTATAATAAAGTACAAGATAGTGTTTGGATAAAAGTGGGGAACAGAACCACCACATTCAAGCCATACATGCTCAAAGCAATATTAGATGCCCATAGAGACAGCATTGATATTAGAATGCGTTCAAAAATTAGAATTGCATTGCACATCCATCAAGATTTACCATTCAAGTATGTAGAACAAGTTTTTAATACGTTACGTGCTCAAAACAAAAGGAGTGTATTTCTAGTTGCAGATCTACAGCCTCAACAAACAGCTTGGGCAGGGCTTCAATTCACGTTACCACGTCCAGATGCTACTTATGATGAAGCAGTAACTCCTTTTTTGAGCCTAAGTTTACCCAATAAAACTCCCACAAAAAAAACTCTTAAGCCCAATAATTCTTCTAATAATACAATGCTTCCACCACCTCCTCCTCTGCCACCACCGCCAGGTTTCACGTATTTCAAAGCTGAACCTATATACTATAGCACTCCAATAACAGCTATACCAATTCTAATCACTGATTTCAACCAAGTGTTCTTAGAGGGAAATGAAATAAAGTCACTTGCAACTCTCAACAGTAACTTATCGAAAAAAATAAAAGAAACACCTCCTTTTGAGAGAGAAACACTTACTGGTGCTATTTTTTCTTTAGATGTATCTAACAAAGCTACTTATCTTAGTTTTTTAGAAACCTTCTATGCCCTCAAGACTAGTCATAAACATCAGCTGGATAGTTTAGCCTTAGCAGAATACAACCAACCTTATGATCAACTTGATCGAAATTTTAAGCGAGAACTTTTCTATAAGTTTCCACTTAATCTAATCTATCTTAGCCAGTTAGAATACAACTTCTTGAATAAACTGAAGCAGGAAAATAAATTAGACTCTTTTGTAGAAGAAAACTTTGATCGTTATACTGACCTTTAAAAGAGCGTTTTAGATAAAAAATGGATATATAGGTTGCTAAGAGTATAAATTTTTAGCAACCTATATATTATTATAACCCACCTAAAAGGATTCATAGAGCATCTTTCTAAAAAATGTTACCTATGAATCTTTTATACAAATCTATACTAAGCACCCTTTTATTACTTACCATCATCAGTGCAAAAGCACAAAACACACAAGTTCCCTTTGTTTCAGATCATTATGATCTGATCCCAATACTATCTGATAATCTATCGGAATTGAAATTAATTGCTACTTGGGGAGACAGTCGTTGGTTTCACCCTCGTACACCTACAGCTGGTGACATTCGTTATGCTGCTCATGATTCTATTATCATTATTGGAGGTGGAGATTATATTACAGCTTGGGAAGCTCAAACTGGGGTTTTATTGTGGGAATATCGCTTCGATCATAAAAGGGGATATAGCAATATGACTCGTTCTTTGTCTATCTCTAACACCAAACCTTGGGTAATGGCTGCCAATGATGGCAACGGCCTTTTTATTTTTAATTATTATACTGGGCAATTAGTAAAAAAATTTGAGCACAAAGATCAATTTGTTTTTGGAGCAATGTCCCCTAATGGAAAATGGGCAGCAGCTCATACTTATAATCTAGGGTGGAAGCTTTGGGATGTAGAAAGTGGTGAACAAAAATATGGCACTACTGATAAGATTTCAGCGCTTACCTTTTCTCCAGATAGTAAACACCTTGCAATATCAACTCCTTTGGGTGACATCAAATACAAGCTAACACTAATCGAACTAAAAAGTGGGGAAACTGATCGACTACAATTAGGCTTGAACGATGAGATGCGACAATGCCAGAGTCTGCAATACTCTCCAGATGGGAAGCTCATAGCTATGGGATTTTGGGGTGGCACTGCTGCTGTTTGGGATCTAGAAAATCAGAAATTCCTTTTTAAGGAAAAAGTAGATGCTAGTTGGGTAGATGGTCTTTCTTTTACAAAAGGGGGCAAACGTCTACTAATTCTGGGAGCTAGCAATATTCATATCTGGGAACAAAAAGACAATAGCTTGTCAGAATGGAAGCCAACAGTAGAAGCATCTCGCCATACTTGGGAAGATGGGAGTTGGAGCCAAGATGGTGAGCATATTATATTAGCTTGTAGACAGTGGCAACGCCCAAGACGATTCAAAAGCACTAAAATGGCTACAGAATTATATCTGACTAACTCTTTAAGATCAAGCCCACCCAAGTTAGCGTTCTCTGCCAATAGTAAATATCTTGCGGCAAGTCGTTCTAGAGATGATGCTTATACTTTATTTTGGGATATCGACAACAAAGATTCTCTTAATAAACTTAGTCAAAAATGGACCAATCACTCCATTAATTTAGCTAGCGTAACTTATATGAATATAACTCCTTCTCTTCCTTCTCCTGTTGCAAAATGGCATGATGCTCCAAGTTCCTTACTTTGTGAGCATCACTTTGGAAGTTTTACAAAAGATAGGGCTTATTATGCAGGCATTGGGAATGATCGTGTTATTTATATTTATGATGGAAAAACAGGCAAACCTCTAGCTGGAAAATCAACACAAGGTATCTTAATGGAAGCAGTCGTAATTAGCCCTGATGGTAACTATCTAGCTGCAGCAGGTTGGGATGGATTGATCCGATTATATCAAGTACCTAACCTGAAGTAAAAAACTTCCTTTTAAAAAAAATAGCTTGGAACTTTTTCAAGCCCTAAATAGTTGTATCTTTGCAACCCTCCTACAAGGGAGGAGTTATTTTTGAAAATTGGGGCTGACTGGAATTGACAGCATTGGACAGTTGGTAAGTAAGCATGTCGAGGTAGGTGTATTCATCCTCGTAAAAATCGATACATAAACAAATTTTAACTGGCAATGGAAACTATGCCATGGCTGCCTAATCACTAAGTGATTACATGCCATTGTGCCGTGCGCTTGACGTCTAATACACAGCGTGCCGCACATCAATCAACCACTTAGACTAGCTACTTTTGGTGTATCTCCACCAACTGGGCGAAACAGTAGAGGTTAAGGTAGTAATCCGTTCGTGATCAAACCTCTTACTACTCGAAAAACCGATTGAACACTACACATGTAGAAAGCTTATTGACGCTTTGACTGGACGAGGGTTCGAATCCCTCCAG
>JAAEPD010000419.1 GCA_024222455.1 Aureispira sp. | reverse complement strand
GCCTTCTCCTCAGCCTTGGCATCGGATGACTTAGGGGGAACTGCCTCATTATCATCTTCCCCACCACTCCCGATTGCCACATTCGCCTCCTCTTCCGTATCCACCCGATACTCTGCGGCCATCCCTACCACCTCGCCATTTTAGATCTTCTCCAACACGGCATAGAGTTTCCTAGAGTAGTATACATGATAGATCTAGTGCCTACCCGGTTAGCTGTCTACGTCTAATTTTAGACACTTTCTAGACAGGAACTGACGAATAGGCAGCTTCTAATATTAAATCACGAGTATAGATTGGTGATTTTTTTTAATGAGTAAGTGGTTGTAATTTACTAACATTTATATATTTTAATCCTATGGTGTTGTACATGAAACAGCTGGCACAGCTGTTGAAGTATGGAACTTCCAAGCTGCAGTTTCGGGTTCAAATCCCGCGTCGACCATTTAGTAAGTCCTATTCTTTTCGTTGGTACAGTTTGCATTTTCACAGACTTTTAAAATAATGCCGAAAAAAAACATCACCACGAAAGTTCAACGTTTTTGTATTAAAGTTGACAAATCGAAAAGTCACGTTGACAGATTGCGTTCGTGTGTCACGAAATTTATAATAATTGAAATTCTACTTGTTGCACAATATGCCCATAGACCTATTTGATTGGTATAGTCACTCTACCATTTCCAATTACATGCTGAATCACTATTCTCAGACGTCTTCTGAGCGTCATTTTCTGTCTATTTGTAGTACAAAACGTCTATTCCTAGTACAGCAACCGGGTAAGCACTAGAGTATAGAGTAGAAAGGGTTAATTTGCTTTTGGGCGGTAGTTGCTTTTGGGCCAATCTAGTAAATACATGTAAAAAAACCACACAGTTTTATACATGTATTTACTAGTTAAACTAGATTGGCCCAAAAGCAAATTTTGGCCAAAAGCAATCCCAACGCTACGCTCTACATCTACTGTCAGTTTGACCGTCAGAAAATGGAAATTTTTT
>JAAEPD010000418.1 GCA_024222455.1 Aureispira sp. | reverse complement strand
CAGAAACAGAAAAAATTCATAGCAGAAGTGTTATTTTGCCATTATATATTGGAATGACTGAAGAAGATGTCCAATATATCTGTGAGCAGTTGGTGCCACATTTCTAAGGAATGCTTAAGCAGCCTTTTGGTTCAAGCGTTTTGTTAGCCAAGTCCAATCCCAATAAGACAACATTGCAAAAAACAAAAACAAGAAAAAAGGATAGCTAAGGAGTGCATATCTATATTCAATCATACGCAATACAAATGGGCAAAGTGCATACATATAGGCTGCCACAAAAATCAATAGCACATAAGCTGATTCTCGTCTTTTTAATAAGAAGTATAGTGTAGCAATACTACCCAGTAACATTGTCAAGAAATAATATAAAGCATAGAATAGTTTATATCCTTTTCGGAAAAAGTTCAATTCATGAAATGCACTCTTATTGAGGTTATAAGTACCATTGTGTCCTACAAAACTTTTGAATAAGCGCAGCCTTGCCAATACATGATAACCAAATGGATTTTCTGCTTTGAATTGAGTATCTAATGCTCTTATCTCTTTGGCTGTTGCCAATTCTAGTTGTTTCTTTTTTGCTTTGTCTTTTTCCTTGAAATGTTCTCGAATCATATCCCTAACCCCAACTATTTTTTCTTTTGTAATTTGTTCAGAAAATAAATAGGAAGGCAAGTCATCAATATTCACAATCGTAGGCTTTAGACCACTACCAGCTAAATCATTGAAAAAGTAAGTAATTTCGGCAGGGGGGTTCCAATAGACTATATCTCCACCCCAAGATCGAACAAAATCGAAAGTTGAAGTTGTGATTTCGTTGAACCCCTGTTCAGCATAAAAATCTGTTTTGACTAAGGGGACAAATTCTCCTCTATAGTAATAGTTTCTAGCTATCCACCAACTGTCAAGAACAGAAAATGTGCATAGAAATATGAATAGGTATTTAACAAGTATTTTGAGAGATGCTGTTTGTTGATCTTTTCGGAGTATATAAATAAGATATAACCCAAGAAGAATTGCAAAAGGAGCTAGATATGGCCGCAAAAATATAGCCCAACAGAGAAATATACCTGAGATAAATAAGTGTTTACCTTGTTTAGATTCTCTAGTGAATTTAAAGAAAAAATATAAGGCCGCTATAAAGGTAGATATACCTAGACTTTCACTCAAGACCATAAGATCAAAGGTGAGTAAGTAGGTGTTGGCACTATAAACTCCTAAAAAAAGATAGGTAAGCAGCCTTTTTTTTGTGAATTGAAAAAAGAGTAGGGCTAATAGAATACTCGCAAAATAGCTTATGATAAGTTGTGCTATGCCAATCATCACAACTTGATGATTCTTATTTTTGCTTATGAAATTAACAGGTGCTATAAATGGTTCATAGCCTGGCATTCTACCTATGTAAGGAATTGGTTTTTGATTCTCATCTAAGTGAAAGGCAAAAGTTCCATATTTGGTTATATTTTGGGCTCGTTTTAGGTAGTAGTGACCATCGCCCCTACAGCGAAAAAAACTATTATCACTATAGGATTCTAAACTATACCATAATAGTAGTAGAGCACAGGCTTTAACAACAAGTGCTAAAAAAAAAAGCTTTTTAATATTTATAGAATGAGAGGAGGGCATTTAGGTATATTTAAGGGATTGTTGTAGATTCGTATTAGGGTAGATAAAAAGTCTAAACAAAAGTACACAAAAGACTGTTGTTTGACAAGTAGTATTTAATTATTAAAAATAAAAAAGCATAGGAATGACTAATGTACAACATGCCACGTTTGGAGCTGGCTGTTTCTGGTGTGTAGATGCTGTTTTTAGGGACCTTAAAGGTATTGAGAAAGTAGAAGCAGGTTATGCGAATGGTCATAAACTCAATCCTACTTACAAAGAAGTTTGCACTGGGAGAACAGGCCATGCAGAAGTATTGCAAATTACTTTTGACCCTAAGGTGATTAGTTATGCAGAATTAGTAGATATTCTATTTCACGTGCATGACCCAACCACACTCAATCGACAAGGGAATGATAGAGGAACACAATATCGTTCTGGAATTTATTATCACAATGAAGAACAGCGAAAAATTGCTGAAGAGGTTAAACAGAGAATTGAAAAATCTGACCTTTGGGCAAACCCTATTGTAACCGAAATAAAAGTTTTAGACAATTATTTTGGAGCAGAAGAATATCATCAAAACTACTATAACCTTAATCCAAATGAAGGGTATTGTAGCGCTGTTGTAGGACCTAAAGTTCGAAAGTTTAGAGAAAAATATAAAGCTATATTGAAGTAGGAGAGAAGCATTATTCTGCTTTTTCTTCCTCGAAATAAGGAATCAAACCTTGGTAATGTTCTTGCCAAGGTTCTCTTTTTTGTGAATAAGGCTTGGCTTGTTCAGGGTATAGTGGCTTCCCTAATTTTAGCTCTCTTAAGGCTTCTTCAACCTCATAAAGTATATGTTCATTTTGCCCCAATTCATCTTGACGTTCCTTGTATTTACAAAAATCATATAAAGACTGAATAGTTGGCAATAAACTTTGGTATTGAGCACTAGAAACCGTTATAGCCAAGGCTTCTACATAAGGTGTATTAAAGGTTAAAATAGCTTTGATTTGATCATGATACTCATCTTGATTTACAAAGTAAATGGCATCATGCATAAACATAATAGGCAGCTCATCTTGTGGCTTGCTGTAAGTAAGAATAGCTTTCATGAATTTGTCAACAGCTACCTTACCTAATTTTTCGCAAAACAATCCTACCAAAAACATCCCTTGTTCATTGAGTACATCCCAAGGATCATCCTCTGTTGTAAACAGAGCAATCACGCCATCTATCAAGTCTTCGTGAGCATGACCTTCTGCAACAATTGAATACCATATTGGAGCGGGTAATATAGCATCTGTTTTCTCATCATAATAAGCCTCTTCATCATAAGCATGATGCAAGCTGTAACTAATTTTAGCTAAAATTTCTTGAGAGCTAGGTTGCTCATACAAGTAAGCAATAGCCTCAAATGGGATACCATGTTGATTGGTGTCTAATATTTCAAATGCTTTATCTACAGTCAAATCCATTTTAGTGTATTTATTATGGTGTTTAGTATTTTGATAGACCAGATTAGAGCCTAAATACTAAAAGTCTAATATCTATTTTATATCCCCAATAAGTCAGTCATCCCAAAACAACCTTCTTTCCCAATCATCCAACGAGCCGCCATAATTGCCCCAGAAGCAAAACCTTCTCGACCATGTGCTACATGTGAGAACGATAACTCATCAATCCCAGATTCGTAGCGGACAACATGAGTGCCAGGTACTTTATCTATACGTTTAGCTGTAATCGGAATACTATTTTTAGGATGATCTGCACCATCACCTTTCAAATGCCAACCATTCATTCTATCTAGATTGTTAGTTATCTTGTTGGCTAAGGTGATAGCTGTGCCACTTGGTGCATCAAGTTTTTGGGTGTGATGTACCTCTTCCATATCCACTCTATAGCCATCATATTGATTCATCAATTTGGCTACATAAGCATTCGCAGCAAAAAATACATTAACTCCAATACTAAAATTAGAGGCTACAAATAACCCCCCTTTATGTTTTGTGCATAGCGTAGCAGCTTCATCGTATTGGTCCATCCAAGCTGTTGTTCCCGAAACTACAGGTATACCAGCTTCTAAACATAACTTGATGTTATCAAAAGCCATTTCTGGACGCGTGAATTCTATAGCTACATCTGCTTTTTGCAGGTTGTCAATAGTGAGTTCGTTAGTGTTTTGGCTAGTAATTTTTAAGACAATTTCATCGCCTTTATTTGTTGCCAAACGTTCAATGGTTTTACCCATCTTACCATAACCTATAATTGCTATTTTCATGAAAAAAAGTATTGTTTTAATGTAACAACTAAAAAGCAAAGTTTCTCAAATCTAATAAGCATCAAAGCTGCTCTAACAGCTAATCTAAATACTAATATCTTACTACTTACTACTAAAAGCGAAGTGTACTAACTACTATTGTTACTTAATTTCCTTTTGCTTAGCAGAATTCACAAATAGAATATTTCCAATCTCATCATAACCCTCAAATAAGGTTTTTCCTTGATGGCGAATAAGGTCAGCTCTGAACCCTAATATAGTCAAGTCTGCATCATTTGATTTTTCGTTGATAATGCTACGAGTATCAACTGTTTCGTCACGAGCAATAAGTTCTATATTACTAGGCGAAATAGGTAATCTTCCTGTTTCTATCAACATTTGCAAACGATTCTTTTCGTTTTCTAATTCATGATTTGGATATAGTGCAAAAATCTTGATAGTACCATCTTTCCAATCCTCATGACCAATGATGATATAAGCAATTAAGATCATCAAATTGGCATTTTCATAATCATTAGAAGTAATCCATAAATGAACCTCCTTGCGGTGACCAAAACCACGCTCAGAAGTACCCAAAATCATAACATCAAAATCAATAGCTTTTATTAGATTAAAGTTATCAATAATGTCATCTAAGTTTTCAGAATGTAGTTTAGAATATTCTAGCAAGAGTAAGTTGTTGGCTTTACCCGAAATACCTGGGAACTGCATTACCTGAGCAATAGCAGAGGTGGTAGAAGGAGTAACCATAGTATCTATATAAACATTACTGCCTGATTTTTCAGCTTCTCGTATCAAGCGTTCTTTTATTTTTCGGGCAGATGTAGCAGCATCTTTAGATAGATAACCATCTATTTGATGGATATAGGTACCAAAGCCATATTTTTGAGACATCCAACGAAGCAACTCAAATGCAGAGATACGTTGTAATGAATCTTTTGTAATACATATAATAGCAGGTCTCCAACCTGTACTTTGTTCTTTATCGGCTTTTTGCAAAAATACTTGTAAACGACGACTTGTTTGGAATATTACACCCTGAAAAATAACTCCCAAGTTTCGTTTATCTCTATTCAGACTATTGATTCCAAAATAAGTGCCTGCTAATACAATTAATGCAAAAATAGCATACATAGGATTCATCAAAAACATAAGCCCAAAACAGGCCAATGCTCCCATTAGTGATAAGTACCATTTAGAACGGAAAGATGGTCGATAAGATGGATCACCTGCAAAGTGTTGCAAGAAGGAAATCAAACATAAAGACCCATAAGTTACCATAAAAAACATAGAGATCAACTCAGCTACAAAATCAATTTGCCCTGCCAATATAAAAATAACAGCTAATCCAATAGTAATCAAGGATGCATTGAAAGGTTCATCATTTTTACCACGTCCTTTAGATAACCATTTGTTCATGGTTGGGTTAGGTAAAATCTGGTCACGTGCAATAGCTTGTAAGGTACGAGGAGCTACCATCAGAGAACCTAAAGCCGAAGATATAGTTGCTGCAGCTAAACCCACAGGAATCAACCAGTAACCTTGCCATGCAATATCACCCATTACCAAACGATCGGTATCTGCCAATGCTTCAGGGCTAGCAGAAGAAGCTAATTTAAAAGCTATAAAAATATAAATAATCATTCCTGAAATAGTACCAGCTAATGTTCCTAATGGAATAGATCGACTAGGGTTTTTTAGGTCTCCCGAAAGCCCTACACCTGCTGTCATACCTGTAAATGCAGGGAAAATAATAGCAAATACCGCAAAAAAGCTTTTAGGATCATCTACTGTAGCTAACCAGTTGACAGGAGGATGAGTTTCTGCTATAACTCCATTAGCTTCAACATAGGTGCCTCCAACAAAAAAGGCAATCATTGCAAAAAATAGGGTAGCGACTACTAAATAAAGCATCTTAACACCTAAATCTGCACCTTTAGTTAAGACAACAGCTGTCAATAAGAACAAGGCAGGAATACTAACGGTTTGTTTCATTCCCATTAAGTATTCTACAAAACTAGGAATGTGATAGTTGGCTATTAACCAGTTGAATAAACTCGTGAAAGCCTCTGCAAAGGCCATTATATAAAAAGCTACACTAATAGCCTGCGAAAAATATAAAGCTATACCAATAGTAGAACCAATTACTAGTCCAAATGAGCGAGATATAATATAATATTCACCACCTCCTTCTACTTTTTGGTTGGTTGCAATTTCGGCAATAGCCATTGCTGTAGGAATTGTTACAGCATGACCAATTAGGATAATACCAAAAGTACCTAACAAGCCTACATTACCAACAGCATATCCAAAACGAAGAAACATAATTGCTCCTAAAATGGTCGAAATTGCTGTAAAAAACACAGGAGCAGTTCCAAAACCAGCATTCTTTTCTTGTAGTGTATTAGTATTTATACTCATGGACTTTATTATAGTTAATCTATATTTTTAGAAGTTGTCTAAGAATAGGATTGTATTAAAAAAGAGTGTTGTTTTTTCTATAATCAAGGCAAAAAGTTGACTAATAGCCTTAGCTATTTGGCTACTTTTTAACACAGAGTATAGGAAAAAGGGCTTTCATTTTTGATATTAGGTCATTTTTAAACAACTTCTTAGCGTAAACATCGCCAAAAATACGCAATCACTCTACTTTTTCGTTTAGATTAGCAAATATTTTTTACTTTAGTAATAACTCAAAGACAACTCTATATTCTAAATTAGTTTTTGAGTGATTCACAGCCTAATAAACAATAGATGAAATATATACTTACAATTTTAGCATTTAGTTTTATATCAATTGCACAAGCTCAATACAATTTTAGTATGTTTTGGGTAGAGCTCACAGATAAAGATAATACACCATATAGTGTCTTTCATCCAGAAGATTTTTTGAGTTATAGAGCATTAGAACGAAGAGAAAAACAAGGCATTGCTATAGAGGAAAATGACTTACCTATATCACCAGACTATGAAGCACAAATAGAGAGTAAGGGTGTGCGAATACATCATCGTTCTAAATGGTTTAACTCTTTAGCGATACATGTTACAGATACTTCTGTGCTAACTAGTATTAAAAACTTACCCTTTGTCAAAAGTATTCGTCCGATAGGGCAATACCGAAAAGCTAAGGCAGGTAAAATGCATAAAAAACGATTTCAGCAAGATAACTATAAGAAAGTTAAACAACCTTATGGCTATGGACAAAGCCAGATTTCTATGTTAAATGGTGTTGCTGTACATAAATTTGGATATCAGGGAGATGGAATGCATGTAGCTGTCCTTGATGGAGGTTTTTTGAATGTTTATAGAATGCCCTTTTTTGATAGTCTGAGAGCACATAACGGAGTGTTAGGAACACATGATTTTGTAGATGGTGATGATTTTGTTTACGAATCTAGCAGTCATGGGAGTGGTGTGTTATCTACTATGGCCTCTAATCTACCTTATCTACTAGTCGGAACTGCTCCTAAAGCTTCTTATTACCTATTCAAAACGGAAGATACAAAAGGTGAATTTAGGATGGAGGAATTTAATTGGGTAGCTGCTGCTGAACGTGCAGATAGTTTGGGCGTAGATGTTATCAATTCTTCTCTAGGATATACTTCTTTCAGTGATACCTCTATGAACTATACCTATGAAGATATAAATGGGGAAACAGCCTTAATTACTCGAGGTGCTGATATTGCAGCCGAAAAAGGAATATTAGTTGTAAATAGTTGTGGAAACGAAGGTGATGGTAAATGGCATTATATAGGAACTCCTGCTGATGCTAAAAATGTACTATCAGTTGGAGCTGTAAGAAGTGATGGGAAACGCTCTTTTTTTAGTTCTTGGGGGCCTACTGCAGATGGCCGAATCAAGCCAGATGTAGCTGCTCAAGGAACCAAATCGGCCACAGGGTCAATAATGGGCTATGATGTTGCATATTCTAATGGAACATCTTTTTCTGGACCTATTATGGCAGGAATGATAACCTCTTTGTGGCAAGCATTCCCAGATAAAACTAACTTCGAAATTATGGATATGGTCAAACTGTGTGGGCATCAAGCAACCAAGCCCGACAGCTCTTTGGGTTATGGTATTCCTAATTTCTTTTATGCTTACTTGTTGTTATCCGAAGCTGGGATAGTTGTTGATCGAGAAGGAAGTATGTTTTCAACCCTTTCTACTGTAAAGGACCGATTGGGAGTATTCATAGAAAATGGAGAAGAAGAAGCCAAAGTAGAAATTAAACTACACAACAAACTCCAACAAGTACTCTATCAGAAACAAGAGTTTCTTCCTGTTAATGATATTAAAGAGTTTCGAATCCCCAATATGGAAGACTATCCTTCAGGTCTTTATATGTTGAGTATTAAAATTAATTATCAATCCTATTGGATAAAAGTTATAAAAGAATAAAACTCTAGAAGACCTCAAAAATCTAGTAGCAATTCCAAATATAGAATGGAGTTTAAAGTCATTAGTCCGTGAAGTTTTTATAACGGATTGATTGTTAAAAGTGTATTGTAAAATAGTCTCGAATATTTAATAATTGTAAATCAATTGATTATAGAGTGTTGCTGCTCTTTTTAGCTTGATAAAGCTAAAAATGAACGGACTATTATTAAAGTAGTATTTTACTACTTATTTGCATTAAATGTGATGTAGACTGTTAAAAAATTCTTATCTTGGAGGGTACCCCTATTTATGATGAGGTATCATCTTTTTTATAGAAGGTGGTTCCCAATCACAATTAACTACTAATTCCCCTTCAACCCTAACATAATTAAGTTTTGAACTTATACCTGTTTGTAAAACAGTATGTAAAGTTATGTTATGGCAGGTCCAATTATTTTAGTGTAAGTAGTTTTATCGTCATCGATTTGTATGTAAAATAGAAATCCTTAAAAAAGCCTGTCCTCGACTTAATAAATTAACACTTTTTCACGTTAGAGTCTTTAGCGGATAAGACTATATAAAATATTTTAAGAGTAGGTTTGAAATTATATTTATTGGATGATGTGAGTAGGGTTTTTTATAGATAAACCTCTTTTTAGAGTTCATAGCCAAGACTATAGCTGATAAGAAGATGTAATGTCGAAGAAAAAAACTTTTCATAAATTTTGATGAAAAATATAAATTTAAACAGGCTCTAAGGTTTAAATTCAATTTAGAAAAGAGAATAGATTTACTCTCATTTTAATATAAAATAAATACTCAAGAAAGTATGAAAGCTTACTTCTACAACAGTTTTCAACGGTTAACCCTATTGGCCGTATTTTGTTGCACAATGGTATCAACTAGTTTTGCAACACACTTTATGGGATTTGATATTACCTATACTTGTATAGGTCCCAATCAATACGAAATTCAACTCAAAGCTTATCGAGATTGTGATGGAGTTGCCCTTTCTACTAGTTTTCCTGTTAGCTACAGCTCTACTGCATGTGGTGTTTCAGGTAGTGTGTCTCTTAGTAGAATATCTGTTACCGATATTACCCCTTTATGCCCTTCTGAGGCGAGTTCTTGTGCTGGAGGTAACAACACAGGAGTAGAATTGCACCTTTATAGAGGGACCTTAACCTTACCATCAGGTTGCAATGATTGGGTTTTATCCGCATCATCCTGTTGTAGAAACAATATAATTACCAATTTGAGTGGCCCAGGGAGCAATTCTATGTATATAGAATCTAGGTTAGACAATACAGTCTCCCCCTGTAATAGTTCGCCCCAATTTGCTAGTGATCCTACACTGTTTACTTGCGTAAATCAGCCCATTGTTTACCAACAATTAGCTTATGATAACGATGGAGATTCGTTAGTCTATTCCTTAATTGACTGTAAGCAGTCCTCAACAACCAATGTAACCTATTCTGGTGGTTTTAGTGGTGGAAATCCATTAACTGTGCCAGTCAATCTTAATTCTCAAACAGGCCAATTGAGTTTTACTCCCAACTCACCTCAAGTAGGGGTTCTTTGTGTACTAGTAGAAGAGTATCGCAATGGAGTTAAGATCGGAGAGATCATGAGAGATATGCAGTTTGTAATAGAAAACTGTAGTAATACATTACCAGTTGTTTCTGGGATTGATGGTACCTCTAATTATACTATCGATATTTGTGCTGGAGGAGTGCTTTGTTTTGATATGTTTGGTACCGATGCTGATGCCGGAGATAACCTAACCATGACTTTCACAGGAAATATACCAGGTTCTACATTATCTCAAACAGGTTCTGGAAATAGCGTAACAGGAACATTCTGTTGGAATACCGATATTAATGATTTAGGAACACATACATTTGCGGTTATGGTAAGTGATGATGCTTGTCCCATTGTTGGGCGAAATTCACAAGCTTTTACCATTAATGTAACCCCAAATCCTAATCCAGCTGTTAGTGCAGGTACCGATGTTCAAATCTGTGCTGGCGAAACAACTACATTAACTGCAACACTGCCAGCGGGTGGTGTTCCTCCTCATACTTGGACGCCCTCTGTAGGCCTTTCTTCAACTACAGGACAGAGTGTTGATGCTACTCCATTAGCAACAACATCATACACTGTATCTTTAAGTTATGCAGATGGATGTATTTCTACAGATGATGTTTTAGTCACTGTAGCAGCAGATCCTACGGCCTCTGTATATCCCGAAACAGCAGAAGCTTGTGGGGGAGCAACCTTTGCACTTACTGGAACAACAGATCAGACAGGTATGACTTATGAGTGGTTTGATCCTTCTATGGCATCACTCGGAACAGGTGTTGTATCTGGTACTTCTTCTTCTTTAGTCGTTTCAGTGCCAACAGCAGGAGGAACCTATGAGTATATCTTTGAAGTAACTAATCCTGGTACAGGTTGTACAACTACAGATACAGCTTTTATTACAGTAGGAAATCCTCCTCCATTGCCAAGTTGTGTTAATATCTATGTATCAACTACAGGAACTATAGGAGGAGCTGGAACACAAGGTGATCCTACCACTATAGAAGAAGCATTAAGTCGAACTGCTTGTAATAATGCAGTTATTAAAATGGCAACTGGTATTTATAATATAGATGCAGCTCTAAATATTGGAAGCTTTGTGACTATAGAAGGTGGTTTCAATCAAGGAGCAGCTTGGGAAAAAACAAGTACTCCAGGAGCTACTACTATCAATAGAACAACTACAACTCCAGAAGGAGCCATTAATGCTCAACGATTAGTTGTATTTTATGGAAATGGTAGTACAGCCTTTAGATTACAAGATTTAACAATTACAACAGCTAATGCAAACCAACCCGGTATGTCTACTTATGGTTTGCACCTAACAGCTTGTTCTAATTATGATATAGTAAGATGTCAAATTCAACCAGGTGATGCTGCTGCTGGGCGAGTTGGTAATACTGGTGCTGGTGGAGCAAATGGTGGTAATGGCGGTAATGGTGTAAATGGTTCTGATAATGGTTGTGTTCAACACAATGGAGGTTCTGGAGGTTCTTCAAGTTGCTGTCCTGGCGGCAGTGGTGGTGGAAATGGATGGGCAGATTGTGGAGGTCGGAATGCTATTAGTGGTTCGTCAGGAAGTTGTAGCGGCGGCGGTGGCGGTGTTAGAGGTATTAATGATTGTGAAACCTTCGGAGCATCTAATGATCCTGGTGGACCTTGTGGCCGGCTTGAAATGGATGGATGTCATGGTGTAAATGGTGCTAATGGTGCTAATGGTGTTGTTGGTGGATTGGGGAGTGCTGGTCTGTATACAGGTGGTTTTTGGGTGCCTGGAGGTCAAGGGACAACAGGTACTAATGGAACGAATGGTCGCGGCGGCGGCGGCGGCGGCGGCGGTGGCGCAGAAGATGGCTTTGGGTGTAATGATGGATCAGGGTCCTCTGGCGGTGGCGGTGGTGGAGCTGGTTGTGGAGGAAATGGTGGTCTTGGTGGTCTCGGTGGTGGATCGTCTTATGGTATTTATCTTTATCTAAATGGAGCCAATGGTGTTGTCGATCAAAGTAATGTAACTGCAGGAACACTTGGTGCTGGTGGTGCTGGTGGCAATGGTGGAGATGGTGGTGATGGTGGTGATGGAGGAAATGGTGGTGTTTCTAGTGGTAGCATTGGAGGCGGTGGCAATGGTGGAGATGGTGGTGACGGTGGAGATGGAGGAAATGGTGGTGCTGGACAACCTGGAGAATCTACTGATATTCACTTCGCTAGTGGCACACCTTTATCTACATCTGATGCTAGTTTTAACTTGGGGGCACAACCTATTATTACGGCTCAAAATATAAACTGTACAAATACAAATACTAATTTTGGTTCTCCAGCTTCTGCAACTTGGAATTTTACAGCAAATGCAACTCCCCAAAGTCCAGTAGGAGCAAATGTAGCTACCCAATTTAGTGTTATGAATAGATATGACATTGATCGTGGAGGAAATGTTTATCAAGGTTTCCACAATGTATCTTTTGATGGAACTATTGTTCCTGAAATATTAAGCAATGCATCTGTAATAGGCCCTGATACCTTCCAATTATGTGAAGGAAGTTTTGCTACTTTCGAAAGCCAAACAGTAGGAACAACCTACTCTTGGAATTTTGATGGCGCAATTGGGAATCCAGGAAGTGTGCAAACGGTCACAGCACAATTCAATACACCTGGGTTTTATATGATCAGAATGTCTATAATTACAGACTGTTGTGGAGCTTCTCCAGAAGATACAGTTTATCTATATATAGATCCTGTTCCTACAGTTACAGGTTCTGGAGATATAGCAATATGCGATGGACAAGCAACAACACTAACCTTATCAGGATTAGCTGCTACAGATGCTGTAGTTTGGACACCAACTTCAGATGTCATTGCAGAAACGCAATCGGCACTAACTGTTAATCCTTCAACAACAACAACATATACAGCTACCATTTATTCTAAAACGCCATTACCTAATGGTGAAATAAATTTAGCTTGTCCTATTAATATAGATTTTGTAGTTACTGTAAATACTCAACCAACATTGAGCTTTCTCACTACAGAACCAACCTGTAATGATAATGGTACTGTAACTGCAAATGCTACAGGAGGACCATCCTTTAACTTTACTTGGTCAACAACCAATACAACATTAGGAGCAACGACTTCTACTGTAAATAGTTTGTCACAAGGAGTTTATAGTGTTACAGCAGTAGAAACAACTACAGGCTGTACAGCTATAGATACAGCATTTTTATATTCTGCTCCTTCTGCACCTAGTATTTATGTGCAAACAACTACAGATGAATCTTGTTTTGGAGCTAATGATGGAACTGCTACTGTAGCTACAGCGTCTGGTACCCCAGGGTTTACATATACTTGGGCAGATATAGGAGTTGGACCTCCAAATAGAACAGGTTTAGTTGGTGGTAACTATTGTGTAACAGTAACAGATGGTAACTTATGTACATCTAGTGTCTGTTTTGATATTATAAGTAATCCTCCAATCAATTTATTCCAATTAGGAAAAGTAGATCCAATTTGTGCTGATAATGGACTTATTGAGGTAGAAGCAGTTGGAGGAACAGGTGGACTAAGTTATGCTTGGAGCAATAGTGCAACCACTTCTATTATCACAGGCTTAGCACCAGGGGCATATACCGTAACCGTAACAGATGATAATGGATGTACCAAAGATACTACTATTTCCGTAGCTCCAGGTGCTTCAACACTTACTGCAGCACCTGCTATTGTAATCGGTATTGCATGTAATGCTGGTACAGGAAGTATAGCAGCAACTGCAGCTGGAGGAAATCCTCCTTATAGCTATGCTTGGACAGGTGGTTCTTCAGGGACTTTCCCAACCAATCAAGATACGGTATCAGGAGCTATTGCTGCTACATATAATGTGACAGTAACAGATGCCTTTACTTGTACTGCGATAGGAACAGTCACGATAACAGAGCCAAGTGCCTTGACGGTAACAAACAGTCAAGTAGATGTAGCTTGTAATGGAGGGAATAGTGGAACGGCAACAGCAATAGCAAGTGGCGGAAGTGTAACCAGTGGTAATTACGGTTTTGTATGGGATGATGGTTTAGGTCAAACCACAGCTACGGCCACAGGATTAGTAGCAGGTATATATAATGTAACGGTAAGTGATGACAGTAGCTGTGTAGCAACTTCGACCGTTACGATAACAGAGCCAAGTGCCTTGACGGTAACAAACAGTCAAGTAGATGTAGCTTGTAATGGAGGGAATAGTGGAACGGCAACAGCAATAGCAAGCGGTGGAAGTGTAACCGGTGGTAATTACGGTTTTGTATGGGATGATGGTTTAGGTCAAACCACAGCTACGGCCACAGGATTAGTGGCAGGTATATATAATGTAACGGTAAGTGATGACAGTAGCTGTGTAGCAACTTCGACCGTTACGATAACAGAGCCAAGTGCCTTGACAGTAACAAACAGTCAAGTAGATGTAGCTTGTAATGGAGCATCTACAGGAGAGGCAACAGCAATAGCAAGTGGCGGAAGTGTAACCGGTGGTAATTACGGTTTTGTGTGGGATGATGGTTTAGGTCAAACCACAGCTACGGCCACAGGATTAGTAGCAGGTATATATAATGTAACGGTAAGTGACGACAGTAGCTGTGTAGCAACT
>JAAEPD010000417.1 GCA_024222455.1 Aureispira sp. | reverse complement strand
GGGGATGTCGGGACATTATCCTTGTTTGTTTTGGGGATGGCTCTCTTACTTCACTAGAGCGATTACAACTATTTATAGAAGTATTATCTACATCAATATTTGAATCACTATTTACACCATCTATGTTTACAATGTTAGCATCACAATGGAAATATCATTGTGAGGTTCGAACACCCGGGATCCGCTCTTATACACTCCTGCCTAGCTTTAGCACAGTTATTTTTTCTCTGAGCCTTACGTGTTTTATTACAACCCCATCTGCTCTTTTGGTTTTTAGCGTGTCTGTTTTTGACCCCATTATGGTATTATATCCACAAAACACTGAACTGGACAAATGAATCCAAAGGAAGGAAGAGTGAGAGTGACGCCACGACCATCGTCGTTTTCGTTATATAGTCCCGTGCTCACCAGCCACACCAGGACTAGAGAAAACGGCGAAAACAGACAAGTTTACGGGGCATGCTTAGAAATTCTATAAGGGTAACAAACTCGACACGATAGGAAAAACTACATAAAATCGAACCTTTTTAGATATATAATAATTTGGGACAGTCACTATAAGGGTATAGATACAATGAGTCAATTAATCTATAAATGGCCATAACTTTTAACTGTTTTTTTACCTATTTTTCAATCTGTCAAGAAACTTTTCTCCATGAGTTGTTGACAAATATCTAATTGTTTGTGATAAATAGGATAATCGCATCTAGTACCATGATCTGTCGCAACAGAATTTGCAATTTCCATCCCCTCCCCTTATAATTGGCAGTTATAGCTATAAATCATAGAAAAAAGGGTGTTTTCTAAGGTTTACAGCTGAAAGAGCCAATTCTAAGGGGAGGGTATGGAAATTGCAAAATCTGTTGCGACAGAACATGGTACTAGATACGATTATCCTATTTATCACAAACATACAGATATTTGTCAAAAACTCTTGGAAAAAAGGGGG
>JAAEPD010000416.1 GCA_024222455.1 Aureispira sp. | reverse complement strand
TTCTATATATTTACAATAGTTAATAACTATCAAAGACTGTAGTTTTCTAAAATTTAACCCACATCAAATTTATTTTTTGTCTAAAATATATTCTTAGCCCCCTATAAACAAGGATATATTTTGAGAAACTCCTATGTCTGTATACATAGAAGAAGTTAAAGCTTTCTACCTATTAAAAAGCTTCATAGTCCCTCTATCATTTTGCAATCATTATCAAAATAATAATGCTATGAGATATTTTATATCTACCAAACTATTTGCACTATTAAGTATTTTAACGTTCACTACAGGTATGCTCTCTGCTCAAAATCCAGGAGGAGTTGGAGGCAGTCTTGAAATTTGGCTCAAAGGAGGTAATGGAAACTTACTAAATGACCAGAGCGGTAATAGCCGAAACATAACCAATACAGGTTCTATGTCACCTGTTGCTAATGGTTTGAATTTTAATACTTTCATAAGTACAAATGATCTAAATAGACAAGCAAGAACTAATGCAAAGTTTAGAGGTCAAGCAATATTTGCTGTTGCTAGAGTTACAGGAGGTAATAATGCCAATGATGGCCTCTTAGGTTTTGATGTAGATAAAGGTATTAGAGAAGCTGGAGGTAATTCCTATACCCATCCGGGCAATGCTGATGATTTTAGTAATGGAGGTTCTATGCGCTTAAATGGAGCTGCAGGTAACAATCATGCGGGACAATGGCGTGTGATAACAGCCTATAGAGGTGCTCCAACAACTATAGATACCTTCTTTTTTGTGGGAGGTTATTTTGCAGGGCGTAGAATGAATAGTGATTTTGCTGAAATAGCCGTTTATGGTAATACACCAAGCAATGCTAACAGAAATAAGATTGAGTCTTATCTAGCTTTAAAATATGGGATAACTTTAGGACATAATTATACCAATGCTACAGGTGCCGTAATTTGGGATAGAACTACAAACACAGGATACAATAATGATATAGCAGGAATAGGAAAAGATGCTAACTCAGGTTCTGGACTAAACCAACCTCGCTCTAAAAGTATAAATGGAGGAACTATTGTTGATATTCAATACACAGGTATAGCCAATAACCAATATTTGATTTGGGGACGAAATACAGGAGCTACAAACACTTTTACTAC
>JAAEPD010000415.1 GCA_024222455.1 Aureispira sp. | reverse complement strand
TTGTAAACAGTTGCTATTGTTCCACCTGTTCCACTTGCTGTAGCTACTCCTGTAGAATCTCCTGTACATGCTATTTGTATAGTTGATGCTATTTGAGCTACTACTACTGATGGCTCGGTAAGAGTTACTTGAGTTACTACTGAACAACCTAAGTCATCAGTTACAGTTACTATATGTGTTCCTGCTCCTAAACCTGTTGCGATTGCTGTTGCTTGATTTCCAGTAGAACCACTCCATTGATAAGTATAATCACCAGCTACTGTTCCTCCTGAAGGAATTGCTTCAGCCTCACCATCTGTTGCTCCATTACAACTTACATCTGCTCCATTGTAATTAGAGTTAATAGCTACACTTGCACTAACTCCTGTAGTTGGCTGATTAATTGTAATGTTGGTAATTCCTGTACAGCCATTAGCGTCTGTTACTGTTACCTCATATAAACCTGCGATCAAACCAGTTGCCATTGCTGTTGCTTGACTTCCTGTGCTTGCATCCCATAAGAATGTATAAGGAGTAGTTCCGCCAGTTGCACCAACTGTAGCACTGCCTGTAGCATCTCCGAAGCAATTAACATCTACACTACTTGTGATTGATGCTACTACTTGTGTAGGCTCTACTACTGTTACTTGTGCAGTATCTGAACATCCATTTCCATCTGTTACTGTTACTGTATAAGTTCCATCTGCTAAACCTGTTGCAGTAGTTGTTGTTTGGCTACTTGCACTCCATAAGAAGTCATATGAGCCATCACCACCTGCAGCACTTACTAAAGCAGTACCATCTGCAGCACCAGCACAAGATATTTGCTGTCCATTATGATTTGATGTCACAGTTGCACTTGCTGTTACTGCACTTGCTGGGGCAGTAATTACAGCTGTTGCTATACTTTGACATCCATTGTCATCTTCTATTGTCACATTGTATGAACCAACTCCTAGACCAGTTGCAGTTGCTCCTGTTTGTCCATCTTCCCATAAGAAGTTGTAAACAGTTGCTACTGTTCCTCCAGTTCCAGTTGCTGTAGCTACTCCTGTAGAATCTCCTGTACATGCTATATCTACAGTTGAAGAAATCTGAGCTACTACTACTGAAGGCTCTGTTACAGTCACTTGAGCTACTTCTGAACAACCTAAGTCATCAGTTACAGTTACTATATGTGTTCCTGCTGGCAAGCCAGTTGCGATTGCTGTTGCTTGACTTCCTGCAGAACCACTCCATTGATAAGTATAATCAATAGCTACTGTTCCTCCTGTTCCGCTTGCTTCAGCCTCACCATCTGTTGCTCCATTACAACTAATTTCAGAACCATTGTAATCAGAAGTAACTAATGCACTTGCACTAACTGGGCCTGTTGGTTGACCAATAGTAACATTGGTAATTCCAGTACAACCATTAGCGTCTGTTACAGTTACTTCATATAACCCAGCAGCTAAACCTGTTGCTGTTGCTGTAGTTTGTCCTGCCGCTGCAGCATCCCACTCAAATGTGTATGTTCCTGCTCCTGTTCCGCCAGTTGCATCAACTGTAGCATCTCCTGTAGCATCTCCAAAGCAATTAACTTCGGTGCTTGCTATAATAGAAGGTACTATTTGAGCTGGTTCTGTTACTGTTACTAGAGTAGTATCGGTACATCCGTTACCATCTGTTACAGTTACTGTGTATGTTCCATCAGCAAGACCTGTAGCTGTAGCTGTTGTATAACTACCTACACTCCACTGATATGTATATGTTCCATCTCCACCAGTTACAGTTGCTAAAGCTACACCATCTGCAGCTCCATTACAGCTAATATCAAATCCAGTGTAATTAGAAGTAACACTTCCTGTAGCAACTACTGCTGCTGCTGGAGCAGATATAACTGCAATTGCTATACTATTACAACCATTTGCATCTGTCACTGTCACATTATATGAACCAGCTGCTAAACCTGTTGCTGTTGGTGTAGTTTGTCCTGCCGCTGCAACATCCCACTCAAATGTGTATCCTAAAGGAGCTGTTCCTCCAGTTCCTGCAGCTGTTGCAGAACCTGTAGCATCTCCAGCACACAATACATCATTAGTAGCAGAGATTGTAGCTGTCACTGTAGTTGGTTCTGTAATAGTGATAGAAACTGTATCACTACATCCATTAAGATCACTTACTGTTACAGTATGTGTTCCTGCTGGTAAACTTGTTGCCGTTTCTGTCAATTGGCTATTAGCTGATGCACTCCACTGATATGTATAATCAGCAGCAGTTACAATTGTTCCGCCATTTCCACTAGCTAGAGCTTCACCATCTGTTTCACCAGTACAGCTTATTTGAGAACCATTGTAATCAGAAGTAACTAAAGCATTAGCTAATACTGAAGTAGCTGGTTCTGTAATAATAACTGTAGTAACAGCTTCACAACCATTATCATCCGTAGCAGTAACGCTATGAGATCCTGCAGGCAATCCTGTTGCTGTCACTGTAGTTTGAGCATTGTGACTCCATACATATGTGAAGTTTCCAATACCACCTGTTCCTTCTGCAGTAGCAGTTCCTGTAGAATCGCCACGACATCCAACTTCTGATTGAGCAATAATACTTACAGCTGTTAGTGAAGGCTCTACAAATGTTACTTGAGCAGTATCTGTACAGCCTTGAGCGTCTGTTACTGTTACTACATAAGTTCCAGTTCCTAAATTACTAATAGCAGCATTTGTGTTTCCACTTACTGACCATAGTATATCATAAGGAGCAGTTCCATCAGTTACAACTGCTTCTGCGCTTCCGTCAGTAGCACCATTACAACTAATTTGCTGTCCATTATAGTTTGAAGTAATATTAATATCTACATCTAACGCACCACTTGGTTGATCAACAACACCAATTCCTATACTGTTACAACCATTGGCGTCTGTCACTGTCACATTATATGAGCCAGCTGTAAGACCTGTTGCAGTAGCTGTGATTTGATTGTTTGCGTTAACCTCCCATTGGAAAGTATAAGTACCAGCTCCTGTTCCGCCAGAGCCTGCTACTGTTAAAGCACCAGTTGCATCACCGAAACAATTAACATCAACAGAATCTGTAATTAGAGCTAAAACAGCTGAAGGTTGAGTTAATGCTACTTGAGCAGTATCAGAACAACCATTATCATCTGTTACAGTTACAACATAAGCACCAGCAACTAAACCTCCTGCGATAGAAGTAGTTTGTCCACCTGTACCAGAACTCCATTGGAATGTATAAGCACCAGCAACTGTTCCACCTATTGCAGAAGCAGTAGCTTCACCATCACTATTTCCAAAACAGCTAATGTCTTGTCCTGTATAACTAGAAGTTACAACAGCTGTTGCATTAATTGCTGAGACTGGCTCGTTGATAAGAACTGTACCAACACCAATACATCCATTAATATCTGTAGCTGTTACACTATAGATACCATCAGCTAAACCTGTTGCGGTAGCCAATGCTTGAGTGTTATCCCATAAGAATGTATAACCTGTAGGAGCTGTTCCTCCAGTTGCACTAACTGTAGCTAATCCTGTAGAATCATCTTTACAAGCTACGTCTATAGTAGCAGCAGTCGTTACTGTAATTTGAGTTGGCTCTGTAAGCGTAACACAAATTGATTCTGAACAACCTACAGCATCTGTAGCTGTCACACAATAAGAACCATCTGCAAGAGCAGTTGCTACTGGACCAGTTTGTCCCCCAACATTCCAAGCATAAGTTATTATACCAGTTCCACCATTAGCAACAGCGGTAGCTTCACCATCTGCGGCTCCAAAACAACTAACATTTTCTCCATTGTAATTAGAAGTAACGCTAACTGCTAAGTTAAGGTTAGATGCTGGTTCTGTGACATTATCACAAATTTGAGCAGTACAACCATTTGCATCTGTTACAGTTACACAATAGTTTCCTGCTATTAAACCAATAGCCGTTGGAGTAGTTTGATTTCCTGCTGCAGCATCCCATTGGAATGTGTAGCCAGAAGTTGTAGTTCCTCCTGTCGCAGCAACAGTAATTTCTCCAGTTGAAGCCCCACGACAATTTACATTTTGAATATTTGTTACGCTAGGCACTACTGCGTTTGGTTCACTGATAGTTACACATGTAGTAGCTGTACAGCCATTATCATCTGTTACAGTTACACAATAATTACCTGCTCCAAGACCTGTTGCTACTGCAGTGATTTGTCCCCCAGCTGCAACATCCCATTGATAATCTAAAGTACCTGTTCCGCCAGAACCATTAGCAGTAGCTTCACCATCAGTTGCTCCATTACAACTAATTTGAGCTCCGTTGAAGTTAGAAGTAACTGTAGCTCCCACTGTAACAGCTAGTGTTGGTTCTGTAATATTTGCTGTTACAACATCAGAACATCCATTATCATCTGTTACAGTTACATCATAAGAACCTACTGTTAAACCAGTAGCCGTTGAAGTAGTTTGATTTGTGGCTGCAGCATCCCATTGGAATGTGTATGCAACTGCAATTGTTCCACCTGCTCCTGCAGCTGTTGCTGTACCTGTAGCATCTCCGAAACAAGCTACATCCACTGTTGCTGAAATACTAGCAACAACTGGTGTTGGTTCTGTTATATCTATAGTATCAGCAGCTGTACAGTTATTAGCATCTGTAGCAACTACTATATATTGTCCTGCTCCTAAACCTGTCGCACTTGCTGTTGTTTGACCAGAAGGAGTCCATAAGTATGTTATTGTTCCTGTTCCACCTACACCAGTAGCAGTAGCACCACCATCAGTAGCACCATTACAACTAGCATTATTATCTACAACTGTACTTACGCTTATAGCTGTAGCAGGTTCACCGATTACGATCGATTCTACATCATTACAGTTATTAGCATCTGTTATTGTTACAGTATAAGTACCTGCGGTTAAGGCTGTAGCTGTAGCTGTATTTTGATTTCCTGTGCTAGCATCCCATAAGAATGTATAGTTAGACAATACTGTTCCACCTGCTCCATTGGCAGTAGCAGAACCTGTAGCGCCTCCAAAACAAGCTACAGAAACAGAAGTTGGTATAGTAGCAACTACTGCACTTGGCGCAGTAACTGTAGTTGTCGAAGTTACTGTACAACCATTATCATCTGTTATTGTCACAGCATAATTACCTGCTGGTGCATTAAAGATTGTATCTGTTCCTGGAAGTGCTGGTGACCAAGTATATGTATAAGTACCTGCAACTGTTCCACCTGAAGCATTTGCAATGACAATTCCATCAGAAGCACCATTACAAGATATTTGAGCGCCATTGTAATCAGAAACAACTCCTGCTGTAACCGCAACTGCTGTTGCTGGTTGAGCGATTGTTGCACTTACAACAGCTGAACACATATTGCCATCTGATACTGTTACAAAATAAGTACCAGCTCCTAAACCTGTCGCAGTAGCTGTAGTTTGACTTGCTGCTGTAGCATCCCATTGGAATGTATATGCTCCGTCTCCACCACTACCTGCTGCAGTTGCTTGTCCATTTGTTCCTCCATTACAGCTTACACTTATATTAGAACTTATACTAGCTGTTACAGCTGTTGGTTCTGTAAGAATTACTGAAGCTGTATCACAACAGTTATTATCATCACAGATTGTTACCATATAAGTAATACCTGCCGATAAGCCTGTTGCTGCTGGAGTAGTTTGGTTGCCAGCATTAGCATCCCATGTAAAGGCATATGCTCCTGCAACTGTTCCACCTGCTCCTACTGCGGTTGCTTCTCCATCAGATCCACCATTACAAGTAATAGTTCCTGTTTGGCTAGCTGCTGCCGAGACAGCAGTTGAAGGTTCTGTGATTGTCACAGTAGCTGTTCCTATACAGTTATTAGCATCCTCTGCTGTTACTGTATATGATCCTGCTGGTAAACCTACTGCAGTAAGTCCAGTTTGATTAAATGCATTGGCATCCCATGTAAAGTTATGTGCTCCTGTACCACCATTGGCAGCAGCAGTTGCTTGACCTGTGGAGTCACCATTACATGATATACTTACACTTGAAGCGATTGATGTTGTGATAGCTGTTGGCTCAGTAACTGTTATTGAGCTAGTTGCTGTACAACCATTTGCATCCGTAACTGTTACGGTGTATGGTCCAGCAGCTTGGCCTGTAATAGTATCTGTTATTGGGCCTGTACTCCACGCATATACATATGTATTACCTGCGAAAGGAGTACCACCTGTTGGTAAAGCTGCAATCTCTCCATCTGAGGCTCCGTTACAACTTACTTGAGCTCCATTATAATTAGAGAATACATTTGTTGTAACGCCTACAGCTGTTGCTGGTTCTGCTATAGTAACACTTGTTACACCAGTACAGTTACCAGAGACATCTGTTACTGTTACAAAATAAGTTCCATCTTGCAAGCCTGTTGCAGTTGCTGTAGTTTGGCTGGCAGCAGCAGCATCCCATTGGAATGTATATGCTCCTCCATTTCCACCACTACCAGCTACTGTTGCTTGACCATTGCTACCACCATTACAACTCACACTCACATTAGCAGAGATTGTTGCAGTAACAGCAGATGGCTCTGTCAGAACAATAGAGACTGTATCACAACAACTGTTAGCATCACAGACAGTTACTATATAAGTAACACCTGCTGATAAACCTGTTGCAACTGGAGTCGTTTGATTAGCTGCATTGGCATCCCATGTAAAGCTATATGCTCCAGCTACTGTTCCACCTGCCCCTGCTGCGGTTGCTTCTCCATCAGATGCACCATTACAAGAAATAGCTCCTGTTTGGTTAGCTGATGCAGCAACTGCTGTTGCTGGCTGCGTAATAGTTACATTGGCAGTACCTATACAATTGTTAGCATCTTCTGCTGTTACTGTATATGATCCTGCTGGTAAACCTACTGCAGTTGCTCCTGACTGGTTAAATGCATTGGCATCCCATGTAAAGGTATGCGCTCCAGTACCACCATTAGCATTAACATTAGCTTGACCTGTAGAGTCTCCATTACAAGAGACACTTACACTAGAAGCTATAGTTGCTGTTACGGCTGTTGGTTCTGTAACTGTTATAGAGCTAGTAGCTGTACAGCCATTTGCATCTGTTACTGTCACAGTATATGGTCCTGCAGCTTGACCTGTTAAGGTATCTGTATTAGGACCTGTACTCCATGCATATATATATGTATTACCTGGAGTAACTGGAGTACCACCTGTTGGCACTGCTGCAATCTCTGCATCTGATGAGCTATTACAGCTTACTTGAGCTCCATTATAATTAGAGAATACATTTGTTGTAACTCCTACAGCTGTTGCTGGTTGTGCTAGCGTAACAGATGTTACAGCAGAACAATTACCAGATACATCTGTCACTGTTACGTTATATGCAATATTTGCAGATAAGCCTGTTGCAGTTGCTGTAGTTTGGTTGGCAGCAGCTGCATCCCATTGGAATGTATATGCTCCTCCATTTCCACCACTACCTGCTACTGTTGCTTGTCCTGTTGCTGCACCATTACAACTTACACTTACACTAGAAGTGATTGTTGCGGTCACTGCTGTTGGCTCTGTCAACACTACTGAAGCTGTATCACAACAATTGTTATCATCACAGACAGTTACCATATAAGTAATACCTGCTGATAAGCCTGTTGCAATAGGTGTTGTTTGGTTAGCTGCACTTGCGTCCCATGTAAAGGTGTGCGCTCCAGCAACTGTCCCACCTGCTCCTACTGCTGTTGCTTGTCCATCAGTTGCTCCATTACAAGAAATAGCTCCTGTTTGGCTAGCTGCTGCTGTCACGGCAGTTGATGGTTCAGATATAGTAACGGTAGCAGTTCCGATACAGTTATTAGCATCTTCTGCTGTTACTGTATATTGCCCAGCTGGTAAACCAGCTGCAACTGTTCCTGTTTGATTAAATGCATTAGCATCCCATGTAAAGTTATGTGCTCCTGTACCACCATTAGCAGCAGCAGTTGCTTGACCTGTTGAGTCTCCATTACAAGAAACACTTACACTTGAGGCAATAGTTGTTGTTACTGCCGTTGGTTCTGTTACTGTTACAGAGCTAGTAGCTGTACAGCCATTTGCATCAGTAACTGTTACAGTATATGGTCCTGCAGCTTGGCCAGTAATAGTATCTGTATTAGGACCTGTGCTCCATGCATATGTATATGTATTGCTTGGAGTGATTGGTGTACCTCCTGTTGGTACAGCTGCAATCTCTGCATCTGATGCTCCAAAACAACTTATTTGAGCACCATTATAGTCAGAAAATACATTTGTTGTAACTGATAACCCAACTGCAGGTTCTGTTAGTGTAACTGAAGTTACAGCAGAACAATTTCCTGATCCGTCTGTCACTGTTACAGCATAAGGAACTCCTGCAGATAATCCTGTTGCAGTTTGAGTAGTTTGACTACCTGCAGCTGCATTCCATACAAATGTATATACACCTCCATTTCCACCACTACCTGAAGCAGTAGCTTCTCCATCAGAGCCACCATTACAACTTACACTTACACTAGAAGCGATTGTTGCGGTTACAGCTGTTGGTTCTGTGATTGTAACAGATACTGTATCTGTACAAATATTATTATCTGTAACAGACACTACATATGTACCTGCACATAAACCTGTTGCAGTTGATGTAGTTTGGTTGGCAGCAGTTGCTGGCCACAAGAAAGTATATCCTGTAGTAACTGTTCCACCTGCACCTGAGGCTGTTGCTTGCCCATCACAAATTCCATTACAACTTGTTTGATTATCTTGAGCCGCAGAAGCGACAACAGGAGTTGCTGGTTGTGATATTAGGATACTAGTAGTTCCTGTACAAGAATTAGCATCTGTAGCTGTTACACCATAAGTTCCTGTAGGAAGGCCTACAGCAACTGAATTAGTTTGGCTAAATGCACTGGCATCCCATTGATAAGTGATAGCTCCTGTTCCTCCTGTAGAAGTAACCGTAGCTTGCCCTGTTGAATCACCATTACAAGAAACACTTACACTTGATGCTATACTTGTAGTAATTTCAGCAGGCTCTGTAATTGTTACAGTAAACTCATCTGTACAAGTATTAGCATCTGTTACTGTTACAGTATAGACACCATCTACTAGGGCAGTAGCTGCAGCATCAGTTTGGCCATTGCTCCATACATAACTGTATCCAGCAGTACCACCTGAACCTACTGCAGTAATGACACCATCATTGGCACCAAAACAACTTATTTGAGCTCCATTAAATAGAGAAGTTACGCTTGCTGTTACATCTACAGCAGTTGCTGGTTGACTTAGTGTTACAGAAGTTACATCTGAACAGTTTCCAGAGGCATCTGTCACGGTTACAGCATAAGGTATTCCTGCTGATAAGCCTGTTGCTGTAGGTGTAGTTTGATTTGCAGCAGCAGCATCCCATTGGAATGAGTATGCTCCAGGATTTCCACCACTACCTGCGGCAGTAGCTTGTCCAGTTGCAGCTCCAAAACAAGTAACACTTACACTTCCTGAAATACTCGCTGTTACAGCTGTTGGTTCTGTAACTGTTATACCCGTAGAAGTGGTACAACCATTTCCATCAGTAACAGTTACTGCATACGTCCCTGCAGCTGCATTTGCATTAAGATCTTGATTGGTTGGGAATAAACTAGAAGATCCTCCCGTCCAAGTATATGTATAATTTCCATCACCACCTGCAGCATTAACTTCTATAGTTGCTGAATCCCCATTACAAGGAACAGGACTGGTGATTGCTATGACTGTAGTAATAATATTTTGAGGTGCTAATGTTATTGTTGTAAATGCATCACAACTATTAGCATCTGTTACTGTGATTTGGTAAGTACCTGTATCTATAGCAGACAGAAGGCCTGTTGAATTAGTAGTAGAGGTAATACCATTATTCCAAGTATATGTAAAGGCTCCAGTACCACCAACACCCTCTATTTGAATTTCTCCATCATTACCATCTTGGCAAATAGGGTCTGTAGTACTAATAGTATTAATAGTAACTACTGGAGGTTCTGTTATTGAGAAGGATATTGTATCGGTACACCCAAGAGCATCTGTAGCTGTTACACTATAGTTACCAGGAGACAATCCTGTTGCTGTTTGAGTAGCTACATTGATTGTAGCTGGTATTACAGTTGGTCCAGCCCAAGTATAATCGAAAGGAGCTGTACCATTTACAACAGCAGCTATAGCTTGTCCATCATCTGCACCATTACATGTTACATCTGTAACATTAACTGTTACATCTGGGGCAACAGCACTTGGGAAAATAAATACAGTAGCAGAGGTATCACAACTATTTGTTGTTCCTAAATCTGTAACTGTTACTGTAAAGGCTCCTGAAGCTTGTCCTGTAATAGTATGGAATGCAGCAGGTATTTGAGCTGTTGTTCCATTTGACCATTCATATCTATAAGGCCCTGTTCCGTTTGTAACTGTAACTGTTGCTGTACCATCATCTTCACAAACAACATCTGTTGCAGAAAGATCTATTTCTGGTGGATTCTGAATAGTTACGTTAAATGTTAGTGGAACTGGACAAGATAATCTTGTTTGTCCTGCAGATGTTATTTTAGAATAAACATTTGCTATATACGTAGTAGATACTGTAGGAGCGACAACAACCGAATCAGGTCGAATCATATCCATACCTATAGTTGGTGTCCAAATAACAGTATCTAAAGCAGTAAGACCTGTAACAAATAAAGATCCTGAGTCTGCTCTACACATTGTAATATCTCCTGAAGCTGTAGGATTAGGATTAGGGTCTACATATAGGTAGGCTGTATCCATAGGAGAATCACCACAACAATCAGTAATCAATAATAAAGTAATTTCATAAAATCCTGGGTTGTTAAATACTGTAGAAGGTACATTTTGTACACTTCCAGGATCTCCTATTGCGCCATTAAAATTCCAAATAATAGTATCTGCTCCTAAATCACTAGAGAAAGTTGCAGCATCACCTACACAAAGTTGGAATGTATCTGGTGAAAGCATATTTGCACTACTCATAATAGTAGGCTTAAATGCTTTATCAAAAGCAATATTATGGAAGCCTTCATAATTGAAGCCTGCATGTCCAATTGTATAACGACCAACTGTTGTATATTGAGTAGTATCAAAGTTATTAGTACCAGTTTCTAAACCAGCCACAGTATTGTTAGTATATACGTCAAAATCCCACGTTGTTACTCCTGTTCCTGTACCAATAGTTGGATCTGAGAATTGAACCGTTGCATTCGTACAGTTTACATTTTCTGCAACGATATCTGGCTCTGTAACAAAATCATGGGTAGAATCTGCAGCAACTAAAGGTGCACTAGTTCCTCCTATATATATATTTTGATTGTCACCATCTTGGCCATCACCACCATCACCACCAGCACCACCAGCACCACCAGTTCCACCAGCTCCACTACTAATACCATTAGCTGTGCTTGCAGCACCACCGCCACCGCCAAAACCACCAGTTCCACCAGCTCCACCGACACCAGCACTACCAATAGCACCAACAACTACACGACAATCTATAATATTTCCATTAGCGCCATTATCAACAATATAGATTCCGAATGACCCACCGCCACCGAAACCACCAGTTCCGCCACCGCCACCGGCACCACCGCCGCCGCCGCCGCCGCCGCCGTTTCCAGCAGAACCGCCATTGTTTCCAGAGCCACCACCACCGCCACCGCCTGAGCCAGCAGAGCCATGTTCTCCAGTTTGTCCTTGAGTACCAGGGCTCCAGAATGGGAAGCCACTAATATGTTCACCTGGTAGACCTACTGAACCTGGGCAACCTGGTTCCCCAGCTTGACCATTATCTCCTATAGTACCTGCTGCACCAGAGTTACCTCCGAATCCACCAGCAGTAGTTGTACCAAATCCAAAGGTACTTCCACTAAATGCAGCTCCACAAGTACCAAAATGAGGATTAGAAGGACAAGTACCTGCAGGGCCTGAAGATCCACCTCTACCACCAACACCACCATCATATCCTGTGTTGGCAAGATTTCCATTAGTTGTACAATTTGAACAACCTCCAGATCCACCACCACCACCAGAACCACCGTTCCGAGTACATTGAGTTACAGTAGCAGGGTTAACATCAGATCCATCCTGTCCAGCAGAACCTTGAGTACCACCAGTAGTACCACCAGCACCACCAGGAGTAATAGCAGTTGCAAAACCACCATTTCCACCATTTCCACCACCACCTTGGCTAGGATCAGCAGCACCATTGACACCATTAACACCAGGAATACCATCCATAGTATGAGTTCCTGCTGCACCAGATCTTCCAGCACCACCAGAACCACCATCTCCATCTCCTCCATTACCAGGTAATACTTGCACACGAGCAATAGTATAATCCGATGGACTTTGTAAATGAACACCATAAGTTGATGCACCAAAACCTCCTCCAGCTATAGAGGATCCATTATCTGTAGTAATTGTAAAATCTTGCAATCTAAATCCTTGGCTACCAATAGCAGCAAAAGCTACTAGTCGTTGTGCATTCAATACTCCATCAGGATTATTAGCTGTACGATGAATAGTAGTAGCTCCTTCTTCTGCCGTTTTGGTCCAAAGATCTCCTCTTTGAAAACCACCTTCAACAGTTAAGAAACTAGTAATTAACATAGTACTATCTATTTCATAAAACCCTGTATCCATTTTGATAACAGAGTTATTACAAGATGCTCGACTAAGTGCCTCGACTAAAGAGGTAGGATCAAATTGTGTTCCTGCTGCAGAAGCCAACGCTCCATTATCTACATATATATTAACACACTCTGGTACTGCAGGAGGCGTTCCTACTATTAGAGTAATAGTTTCTGTAGAATTACATCCTGTAACAGGATTTGTCACAACTACTGTATATACATATGAACCTGCAGCTGCAGGCACAGTAACATTCAGCTGAGAAGAAGTTCCTACCATTGGACCATTAAACAATGACACCATACTAGGATCAAACCATTCTACATCCATTCCTGCTTGATCTGTATTTGCAGTCAAAATAATAGATGAGCTTGCACATACATTAGTAACTGCAGGGAAAACAGAAACCTGAGGGTCTGCAACTACTTCTACCGTTACTTGGTCGGAAGAGGTACATCCATCATTATATATTGTAGTAACAGTATAGGTTGTTGTAGAAGGAGGAGCTGCTTGAGTAGCAGGACTAGTTGGATTAGCCAATCCTATAGTTGGCGACCAAGAGTAACTAACCATATTAGGTGTAGTGATAGCACTCAATAAAGTACTCTCCCCTGAACATATTTGCACATCCGGTCCAGCATCTATATCTGTATTCGGATTTGAAATTACATTAATATTATAGGTAAAGGTATTGGTACCTGCCAAAGGACAAGCATCATCTTCGATTGTTACTGTAAAAGTATTCAATCCAATATCACCTGCCGTTGGTGTCCAACAGAACTGACCAGTAACAGGTCCTGGTCCATATGCTCCAGGTGCTGTAAATGTAGCACCAGGTATTGCACCATTCCAATACATAACAATATTGTTCCCATTGGGGTCACTACCTGTCACATCAAAACACAATTGTGTATTAAAACATGCAGTAGCTGTATAATCTATAGTTGTTGTTCCACCATTGATACCCGTAACTGTCGGAGACTGGTTTGTACACCCCAGTACTCTAAACTGAATATCCCGAACTACAGAACCAATTTGGATACCATTCCGATATTCTCTTACCAATACACAAAATACTGCAACCTCTGTAGCATTTGGAAAAAATGCAATAGCTCCAGTTAGTGGATCAATACTAACAGGAGCACCAGCGCCCAAAGGTTGAGCTCCAGAATAACCACCTACATAAGGTACATTGGTTGTGGAATTACTTTGACAGGGGACTAATGAAAAATCCAGAGAATCTCCATCTGGATCTATAGCCCCATGATTATAGAAGACCGAATCATTCACACAGGTGAATGCGGAGGGGGGGTTCAGAAATATGGGCGAACTATTACAGGGGGTGAGTGTCATATCCGAAAGTGTTGTTTCGGTATACATTGCGGGACTACCTACTACAGTAGTAATCGCATTGTTTCGACAACACAAACTCCAAGAGAATGTAATATTAGTACATCCTGCGGGAATAATTATGTCCACTTGATACAATTGTTGTTCTACTCCGAAGGCACCACTTCCTCCACCACAAGAACTGGTTTGAGTAGGGCAAATTGGTGTAATATCTACTCTGGAACCGGGAACAGCGTTAGCTGTTGCATTACCGTTTCCACAAGATCCAGACCAACTAATTGACCTAGAACCTGGAAAATTAACACCATTACAATCACGGTAAAGAGCTAACGTCACTCTATACTGATTGGGACCTATACATTCATAGGTCAAGTCACCACCCAATGCGTGGGTAGCTTCGGCTTCATATGTTCCAAGCATCAGAAAGATACCTAAGAACATCATTTTTAATAACGATAAACTTACTTTTTTACAACGAAACATAGGGTCTGATAATTTTGCGTGTACAACAAATTGGTAAAACAACTTCATCATATGTATTGGTTATTATATAACAGTCACATCTTGAATAACTCCAAAATTAACGAATTATTTTTAGAGACATCCACTTTTTGTTAAAAAAATCAAAAGGTCTAATATAGACTTCGGGTATTTGGATAACGAATGTTAAAAACGTTTTGTTGCCTTGCGTTTTAGTAATAAGTATCTATTTTTTTTGTTTTCCTTCTTACTGACCTAATTCAATTAGTATTAACAATTGATTACGACATCTTTTTTTAGCAAAAAAAACAACACGTAAAACACTGCAAATAAACTACTTACAAAACAAAAAGTCACATTTTGCAGCAGTTTAACAACAATTATTTTTCATTGACATCCGATTTCATAGATACAAATATTAATTGTGTATTCCCTTCATAAACGGCAAAGACACAGAGGTGATCTTTGCGCTGCTTGTATAAGACTCTAAAATTATCAACTTTGTCCATATTAATTAATTGTTTGGTAACTAATTCTTCCAAGGTCGTCATTCTATAAATCCATTCAGTTTTGCTATACATTTGAGGAATTGGTATTCCTATCTCAATAAATTGAGTGGCAGCAAATATAATTGGGTAATTAGAGATCTCTTGGTCTCGAACTACATCACAAGCTTCTTGTAATATTTTAGCAGACTGCTTTGTTTCCTTCTCTAAAAAGATGAGCAACGTTTTTTCTTCGTTTTTCATTAATCCTATATTTTTTTTTGAATAATAGTTCGCTATTTTTTAGCTCTTGACATTCACTTACGAAAACTTAGCGGACTATAGTTTGAATTGATATTGAACTTATCAACCTTGAAAATCGTTGCAAAAATAACAATCTATATAAGGATGCAAAACTATCTTAACATACTACTCACATTTTATTTGTTTTTTCGACATCGACATTGATGTCCACTCCCCTATTTTAGAACTTGTCTAAACTTATTTAAACTAGTTCTAACAACTATACCTTATTATATAGGTATAAACACTTCTTATTTTTATTAGAAATCTTAAATTTGTAAAACTCTGCAAATCGAGTACATTTGTGCTTTGATTAGTTATATAGTATGGTTTACTGTTTTCAGTCACCTCTATACTATATAATATAAGCAATGTAGTCTATTGGCATTAATATTAATTAATAGAACATGAAACCAGAAATAGTACAGGGCACTAGAGATTTTTCGCCTCAAGTTGTAAACAAGAGAAACTATATATTCAATACGCTTAGAAATATTTTTGAAAAATATGGTTATCAAGCCATCGAAACCCCTACAATGGAGCGTTTGAGCACCTTGACTGGGAAATATGGCGATGAGGGAGATCAACTTCTGTTCAAAGTTTTGAACAATGGGGATTACCTAAAAAAGGCTAACAAAGAAGCCCTAGAGAATTTAGATTCTAAAAAACTGATGCCTTCTATCGCTAAGCGTGGTTTACGCTATGACCTAACGGTTCCTTTTGCACGTTATGTAGTCATGAATAGAAATGATATTGCATTTCCATTCAAACGTTATCAGATACAGCCTGTTTGGCGTGCAGATCGCCCTCAACGTGGGCGTTATAGAGAGTTTTATCAATGTGATGTAGATGTTATTGGTTCTAAATCTCTATTGTATGAGGCAGAATTAATTCAAATCTATGATGAAGCCTTTGCTCAACTGGGCTTGGAGGTTGTCATTCGCGTTAATAACCGTAAAATATTAGAGGGATTGGCTGCTTATGCAGGTTACCCCGATTCTTTTGTGCAGATTGTCACAGCTATTGACAAACTTGATAAAATTGGTTGGGATGGTGTAAAAACAGAATTAGAAAAATTTGATGTGGATGAAAATGGATTCCAAAAAATCCGTAAAGTTATTGATGCTAAAGATTTAATGGAACTGAGCAGCTTGTTTGAAGGTATTGAAGTAGGGCAACAAGGTGTGCAAGAGTTGAATGAAGTTCAAGCATTTTTGGATGCTAGCAATTATACTGTCAAAAATAAGTTGGCTATTGATTTTTCTTTGGCTAGAGGCTTGAGTTATTATACTGGTGGAATATTTGAAGTAGTGGTAGATATAAGTGTAGCGGGACAAGAAGCTGTAAAAATGGGCAGTATTGGAGGAGGCGGCCGCTATGCAGATCTTACGGGCATGTTTGGCCTAAAAGATATGTCTGGTGTTGGTGTTTCTTTTGGTGCTGATCGAATTTATGACGTATTGGATGAATTAAACTTATTCAAAGATATTCCAACAGATACTACTCAGGTATTGGTACTTACAATGGATGAAGAGTCGCTGAAATATGGATTTGGTTTAACACAGCAAATTCGAGCAGCAGGAATCAATGCAGATATTTATCCTGAAGTAGGTAAATTTAAAAAATTAATGAAGTATGCTAACCGACGTGGCATTCCTTACGTTATTATAATAGGTGAGCAGGAAAGAACCAGCCAAGAATTGAGTTTCAAAGAAATGGAAACAGGTGCTCAAAGCAAGCTAACTATCGAAAATATTATTGCACAGTTAAGCAATTAAACTTAGCCAACTATAGCAATAAATAACCCTCTAATAATTGTAATTGAATGAGAGTACTAAGTATATTGACAGCCTTATCTATATTAATATCTACAGATTTGCTAACTGCCCAAATTGGGGGGAATAGTGTCTACGAATTTATGAGACTGCCTCCTTCTGCTCGTATTACAGGGCTTGGAGGTAGCTTAATCACTGTTAGAGATGGTGATGTAACACTGGCAGCACACAATCCTGCTGCGCTTAATGCACAAATGCACAATGTCATCTCCTTCAATCAAAGTATTCATATGGCAGGTATACCTTATGGTTACCTAGCTTATGGGCATCACCTAGATAAAATAGGACTTACCTTACATGGAGGTTTGCAATACATAGATTATGGAAAATTTGTCAGTACAGATGCTGCGGGCAACGATTTGAGCGAATTCAGAGCGTCTGAATATGCTTTTAGTGTAGGAGCAGGTTATCAAGCTGGTAAATACTTGTCTTTTGGAGCCAATGCTAAAACAATGCTATCCTATCTAGAAGGTTATAATTCTACTGGTTTGGCATTTGATTTGGCAACTATGTTTTCAGATACAGCACATAGAATTACGGCTTCTATTGTTATCAAAAACTTAGGAACTCAACTGAGCACTTATACAAGAGACAAAAACCATGAAAATCTACCTTTAGATATTCAGATAGGTATTGCTCATCGCTTAAAATATATTCCACTCCGATTCTCTGTTATTGCCCATAATCTACAGCGTTGGGGAATTCGTTATGACGATCCAGCAAGACAAGAAGATCAATCTCTTTTCACAGATAACCCAGATGAGGAAGCTCCTGCACAAGATAAAGTTACAGCAGGAGAATGGTTCGATAATTTTTTCCGCCACTTTATTTTCAATATGGAATTTCTATTTGGAAAAAAGGAGAATGTTCGAGTAGCAATAGGCTACAATCATCTGCGTAGAGGAGAACTGACTGTAAAAGGTTTAGGTACACTAGGAGGATTTTCTTTTGGATTGGGTGTTAAGGTCAAGCAATTCCGCATTGACTATGGCTTTGCCGCCTATCATATGGTAGGATTTTCACATCAATTTGGAGTATCTGTCAATATCAATGAATTTAAAAAGGGCTAGTGCAATTTTTCTAATTTCTTAGTCCAACCTTCTATGCTTTCATGCAAGCGCTGCATTTCCTTGAATTTGTGCATTTGTCGCATAAATACATACTGACGTTGAGATACTTGCTGTTTCTGATTATCTATATTTTTGCATAGAGCTAATAAGCTGTTAGCTTCCTGTGCATAAGTAGCATAGTGAGTTGCAGCAAGACTACTCATCTTCAGCTTGTTAGCTAATTTTTCTCGACGTTTAAGGTTTTTATTCTTTTGAGCAGGATTATCCTTAGCTACTATAGACATATCTATAGTATAGAGTGCTTGAAAATCTTTTCGAATATCCTGAGGCAAATCAGCTGGGAGGGTATTTACTGCGTTTTTAGTTGATTCTTGTTTTTTGAATAATTCAAATTCAAGTGTCTTGACATTTTCCTTGGAATTTTGACGAAGTTCTAACCATTCTTGAAATTCCGTCAAGCTCAACGGAGCTACATCTTTCTCTAATTTATTCTGCTTAGTTTGGGCTACTTTCATTTTGGACTCAAGAGCTACTCGCTCCTCCATTATGGCTAGAATATCAGCATAAACACCCTTCCCACTACTAAAATCAATAAAACAAGTTCCATGATCAATTCCACCTCCTAAAGAGTACTGAAAAGTCATTCCATCAAAAATGGTCTCTCGATCATAGTTGTCATAAATCATTTGGTACAAGGATAACTTATTTTCCACATCATAAATATGTGGATTAGCAGCCCATTTAAAATAATAAAAGCTTGACCTTTTTATGAGTTTAGAGGCTAGTTCATCCAATGCTCTAGGCAGTTTTAGGTCTGCAGTTTGCATTGGTTGCAAATAATGCTGAATCCCTACAGGTGCCTGTCCTCCTATCCAATAATCTACAATTATATATTTGCCTTTTTCATCTTCCGAAAGCCAATATGGCTGTGTTAAACCAGCATATAAAACGCCATAAATAGTGTCTTGAGGGCCAAAAGTTGCTTTTTCTTTTAGGTAATTCTCATAATAAGCAACCGTGTTCTTTTTCTTGAACATAGGTTTAGCTACATAAAACAAATTAGGTTGACTAAAAGTATCTATTGCTTGAGCAGCAATTTCTCCTCCCATCAGCCCACAAAACAATACTATTAGCCAACAATAACGCATTCTATATTATATTACTATTTAATAGTTTGTGGGGTTTTAGATGAATACTTCTAAAACTATATCTTCTTAGTGTTTGAATATTACTTGCGAAAGCCCACAAACTAATGACTATCCTAAACCTTCTAAACAACTATTTCCTAAAACCTCAATGCAATGTTTAATGCTGGCAAAATAGGCAGCTGATTTACACGATCATAAGTTACACGGTCAAAGTAGAAAATATTTTCTCTGTTGTAAGCATTGGTTACACTTGCAGCTACTGACAATTTCATGTGTTTAAACAAATCAAAAGTATACTTCAAAGAAAAATCTAATCTGTGATAGAAAGGCAAACGTCCTTGATTGATTTGCTCTTCATACAAAATTCCTAGCTCAGTGTTAGGACTTGTATTATCTGTCAGGTAATTGGTAGAAATTCCGTCTTTAAACGTTTGTAATTGGAAAAACCCTTGAGTCAAGGTAAAAGGAAAACCTGATCCCATATTCCAACGCAAACTTACCTCAAATGGGTGTTTAGTTGGTCTTTCTATCTTGCTAGGTGCATTTTCATCCAACGGTTTAGCCTCTTTTCCAATTCGGAAATTGTAAGAAGCCACCACATTTACATTATGTCTGCGATCAAAGTGAGCAGAAAACTGCTGAACTCCATCATCACGATTCACATACCCCAAAGAATAAGCCGCATATAGATAGAGTTGGTCTTTCTCAAATTTTCCAGAAAAATCTAAACCATAAGCATCTCCTTTTTCTGCAATAAAGACAACTTTGTCATCAGCATCTACTCGGTTACGGTTCAAACTAATAATTTGAGGGAAGTGTTTCCAATAAGGCTCTAAGTTAAGCGTGACATATTTACCAATATTGGCCTCTACTCCACCAATAATATGATAAGAGGTTTGTAAGCGGCTTTTTTGTGGCATATACTGACCATCTACTATTTTATAAACACCATCATCAGGACCACCCAAAAATCCTACAAACAGATTGACAATATCTCGTTCGTCTACAGACGAAATCATATTCTGAGAGTACATACCACCTGCTGCTTTCAAGCGCAAAAACTCTGTAATATTCCATTTTAGCCCCAAACGAGGTTCAAATCTAGCTTCACCCAAAGATGCATAAAACTGAGCTCTCACACTAGGCTCTATTACTAACGGACCAAAACGTCCCTTAAATCGAGCATACAAAGCTGCCTCCACATTACTTTGCTCTTGAGAGTAAGGTATTCCTCTACTGTTAGAAAATTGGAAGTTAGTCAATGGACTTTTCACCTCTAACCCAAAATTTAGCTGTCTTGATTTTGCTAAAAAGTAAGTCATGTTGAGATCAGCTGTAAAGCTATTGATTGTACTAGAACGTTGATTAGCAGTATCTCCTTCTATAAACTTAGAACTGTATTGAGAGAATGCAAGAGTACCATCCATAATTACTTTAGCACCTTTAGGTACAATACGGAAATCGACACCTGCTCCTCCAGACTGCCAATTGTAAGTAGCTATATTTTCAAAATCTACACCATCTCTAAAATAAAAGCCAAAAGCGTTCAAACGACTACCACCTGCTCCATTAAAAGAGATCTTACCATAAATATCTGTAAAACTATAAGGCAATCCTCCTTGCTCATTAGCATAAGAATAGAGCAACTTGGAAGTTTGGTCTAGATAAGAATGCTTTGCTGTAAGCAAAAACGAAAGGCTACTTCCATTATCTTTTTTCATTTTGATAATTGGCCCTTCAAAAATTCCTTTAACTACAAATGGGTTAGCATTTAGCATCCCTGCAAAACGTTTTTTATTTCCTGCTCTTGTTTTAATATCAATAACAGCCGAAGAACGTCCTCCATATTTAGCACTAAAACCACCTGTATAAACATCTGCTGATCGGATAATGTCTGTTTCAAACACAGAGAAAAAACCAATAGAGTGAAAGGCATTATAGATAGGCATTCCATCCAAAAGAATTTGATTTTGAATAGGTGCCCCCCCACGAATATACAATTGACCACCTTGATCACCAGTAAATACTACACCTGGAATAACTTGTAGGTATTGAGCCAAATCGGCCTCTCCACCAGCGGCTGGTATACGTCTAATATCTTTGGGTGTAATACGAGTTACAGAAACTCGAACATCATTTCGTTCTGCTTCTCGCTCTGCCGAAACATCAACAGTTCCAATTTGCTCAGCAGCTTCCTTCAACAATACATTTTGTGTAATCATTTTTCCTTTCGGAATCTTAATATCTACACTCATTGAGTCAAAACCCAAATACATAATCTTTAAGACATACTCCCCTGCTGGAACATTTGTAATCGTATAATCCCCATCTATATTAGAAGATGCATTATAATTAGTTCCGTCTAGGTATATAGTAACAAAAGGCATAGGCTCTCCTGTTGCTTCATCATAGACACTTCCACGAACACCCCCTGTCTTATTTTGGGCCATCAGGAAGGAAGTACTTAGTATCAATAAAAACATGCAAATAAAACGCATAGTATTTGTTTTTAATAACCCTTATAATTGGGCTAATATAGATTTGGCGAGCTTTGAGCCAATTAATCAAATTTTTAAACGCCGTGAAATTAGAGTTTTTTTGCCTTTATTGAAAACATTAGTGGTACTAAATTCTTAAAGCCTTGCATATACCAATGCTTATCGTCTTCTTTTTCCATATTTGGAAAACATCCGTAATGAGAGAAAGGAAACTCATTTAAAAAATCTATCGAAAACCCATGTTTTATTAAGGTATTCACCACACTAGACATGCTATGGTTCCAAAAATATTCTTTGTGTTTAATGCTAGAGTCCATTTCGGCATAAGTTCCCTCTACTACTTCCTCAAAAGGTTTATCACTTTTAAAATAGCCATACTCCACATTAAGATTTCCTGTATCGAATTCAAACATCATAGATGCTGGATGAAATTCTACAATATAAAAAGTACCTCCAGGTTTGAGATAACGCTCTATCAAACTCCCCCAAGCATCCAAATCATGCAGCCAGCAAAGTACTCCATAAGAGGTAAAAATGACATCAAACTGCTCATCTAACTGATTGGGTAGGTCAAAAATATTAGCCTGAATAAATCGAGCAGGAATACCCAACTCCTCTCCCAATTCCTTAGCAACAGTTATGGCCTTAGGAGAAAGGTCTACACCTGTTACTTCTGCTCCCAAACGAGCCCATGACAAGGTATCCATCCCAAAATGGCATTGCAAATGCAATAGTTTTTTGCCTGCCACGTCACCTAGTTCAGCCAATTCAGTGGGCATCAGACTAGTATTTCCAGCTTTAAAAGAAGGTACATCATAAAAATCAGAAGTCATGTGTACAGGGGTTTTCTGATCCCAAAGTGCCTGATTTGTTTTGTAGTAATGGTCTAAATTTTCCATGTATTTTTATTTAAAATGAATTAATTAATTTTTTCTTTTTGATCAACTTATACAACTTCTAAAGCTATTAGCTTTACATAATGTTACTTTATTATATTAAAATAAGTCTATAGAACCAGAAAGATGTTCAACTCGTTCCCTACTCACATTAGAATTTTATTTATTAACTTTGCAAGGTTTTTATAAAAATTCAATAGGGCTCACATCCATTTATTAGAATTTTGAATCTAATTTTATATAACAAAGTTTTTAGGTCATGACCCAATATAGATATATCAATAACTTCCTTTTTTGTACCCTAGTAATATTTTTGCTAATGGGGTTCAATTCCTGTGACCCTACTAGTCGCATAGGCAATAACAACAATAATACAGGTACCTTAGACCCTATAACAGGAAGAACAAGCAATAATAACACAAACAATACTAGAGATTCAATACAGCCTGTAGCAACAGTAGACACCATAAAATGGTGTGATACTATAGAACAAAGTGCTACTAAAAAAATGGTTCTTTGTTTCACAAAGATAGATGGACAAGCTATTCAAACAGATACCGTAGATATTATAGAGATTAATCCTAACTCTGTTTTTGATCCTAGTACACAAGATACTTTAGTTAAAGTCGATACTACTATCAAGCTCAAAAAAGCATACAATGTAGCTATTTTAATGCCTTTCATGGCTAGTGGTTTTGTACCTGCTCCTACCAAAGAAATTCCAGGCAAATCACTTAGAGCATTGGAGTTTTACGAAGGAGTACGTTTGGCTTTAGATACCCTAGAAAAACAAGGTATTAATCTATTTGTAAATATTTATGATACTAAAAAAAGTACTGCCACTGTCCAAGAAATTCTTAGGAAACAAGAACTACAAGAAGCCGACTTAATTATAGGACCAGTCAGTTCCAAGGTTTCAAAGGAGGTAGCAAAATTTGCAAAAGAAAACAAAATACCAATGGTATCACCTTTCAACTCTAGAGGAAATATTGCTGATAAAAACCCTTACTACATACAGCTCAACCCTTCTTTTGAGCCACACAGCAAAGTGATTGTTGACTATGTTTTTAATAAGTTTGAATCTCGCCATCCTAAAAAATATTTAGTACTAGGAATGAAGCAAGACACTGGACGTATGAAGCTAATTCAGGATGCTTATGCTGATCTAAAAAATGATATTAATGCTAAAATACCTCAACATATCACTAAGGACAATACCCTTTCGATAGAAAGTATTAAAAAGCATTTATCTAAAGACTCTGAAAACATTATCATTATACCATCTTACAAAGATGAAAGTTTTATATATAATGCCTTACGTGAGATCAATTCATTGATTGATAAACTAGAGATGAAAAAAAGCTATAAACTCACTGTAATTGGTATGTCTAGATGGAGATATTATGAGCGTGTCAACTTTGAGTATTACTCCAATTTGAATATGCTCTTGACTAGCGAAGTCCATATTAACACTAGCCGTTCCAAACACTTCAAGACAGAGTATAAACAAACTTATGGTATTAGCCCTAGAGAGTTTGGATATATAGGTTATGATGTAATGCTTTATTTTGGGCAAATGCTCAAAAAATACAGCAAAGCTTTTCCTTCTTTTATATGGAAAGAAAAACGTCAAATGTGCCATACTCACTTCCAATTTGAGCCAGTTTACCTCAACCAAGGAGCATTAGATGGTTCTAATCCATCCAATATGCAAAATGTAATTATGCGTTACCAAAATGCACATATCAACCTTCTTGATTTTGAAGAATATGAGCTCAAAAAAATAAATTAATAGACTATTCTATAATATTTTAAAGGCACCTTTTTAGGTGCCTTTTTTATTGTCTTTTATAAAAATTAATAATCTAGCTCAAACACCATTTTAATCCGTTTTCACATCTACAGACTTGTATATTCATATTAAGTAACACATTACCAAACACAAGCTCACCACATGAAAAACCTAAATTTAAGTTTAGTTATTCTCTACCTTATTACACTCACAGCCTGCAGTGCTCGAATGGACTCTAATTCAAGCAATGAGATAACTCCCTTAAGATTCTTTGAAGGCGATGAACCTAGGTCGGCATCAGATGAACTCCAAAAATCTATGGAGAAAGATGATGATAATTTCTCTGGAGACGAAGATAAAAAACAAGATACTGGAGGTGCAGACGTCAAGACATGGAAACGTAGCCAAAAACGTGCTAATGCAGCCAAACTCTTTGTAGGAGGGCAAGACACTCTCCCACTCAAGGGTATGCAAGTCTTAGTCAAAGTAGATGGATTTAGAGCGAGAGTGTTGATTGATGGCTATTATTACAACGATCAAGGTTCTCAGCTAGAAGGCACTTTCAAACTAAGGTTACCTAATGGAGCAAGTCCCTACTTTTTTGCCTTTGGCGAAACTGTTTACCTAAATGAAGAAGAACAAAAACTTCCATTTCTAGAATATAAAAATCTGACTGCTGAAGAACTTTCTCCTGAAGCAATCATGAGCATGCATGCCGAGACTTGGACACAACCCAAAGAAGCCGTTATTGTATCAAAAGAAAAAGCTGCATTTGCCTATACTCAAACAGTATCTAGACGTGTAGACCCTGCACTCATGGAATGGGCAGGAGCTGATGTTTTCAACTGTAGAGTATTCCCTTTGATGCCCGAAAAACTACACAGAGTAGTATTTGGCTATGATGTAGATTTAACTACAGTTGCCAATAATCAACTCTTCAACTTCCCTATCCCAGAAACAGAGGTTCCTTTGGTAGTAGATCTTGATGTTGCACATCTAGGAGATCAAAAGCCAGCTATCAAACCTACTATAAAAACTACAGATAAAAACCAACGAAGTTTTGCACATCTGGAGAATCCTACAATGGATGAAATAGAAGTTGTTTATCATCATACAGGAGGTATTTTGCTCAACCAAAAAGCAAGCAATGATAGCTACTGGGCAGCGCATATAACACCTAAGTTCCCCCAAACTAGCCAAAATGCTGTTGCGCCCGATGCACTCTTTGTTTTGGATGCTTCTTTGAGTTCTAATCCGGACAAATTCAACATTTGGATAAAACTGTTAGAAAGTACTTTGGCTAAGAACGAAGGTACTATCAAAAACTTTGCAGTCTTGTGTTTTAATATAGAAACTTTTTGGTGGAAAAATAGTTGGTCAGCCAATACAGCAAGCAACCGAAAAGCATTAATGGATTTTGCCAACAATATAGCTCTAGAAGGGTCTACAGATATTGGCAATGCCTTACAAACTGTCAAAACTGCAACTTGGGCACAACAGGCCAAAACCATATTCTTACTCAGTGACGGAAGTATTACTTGGGGTGAAGATGATGAGTTTATGCTCAGTAATCTTATTGATAAAAACGATCGTCTTTTTGCTTACAAAACAGGCATGTCTGGCACTAATAACAACACCTTAGGTCGCCTAGCTCAAGGCAGTGGAGGAGCTGTATTTTCTGTAGTAAATGAAGACCAAGTTACTAAGGCTAGTCAAGCTTTTCGCAATCAAGCTTTCCGATTGGTGAGTGCCAAATTGGATAATGGTTCTGACATCTTATTGGCAGGACGTCCTTCTCATTTGTATGCAGATCAAGCATTGACAGTGGTTGGTAGAGGTGCACCTAAAAAAGGTTCTTCAATCACCCTCACCTTAAGTTTGAATGGTAAAGAAACTGTTGTAAAAACACAATTAAAAAGCAGTATTCAATCAGACTTGGCAATGCGTACTTATGGATTGGTAGCCACTACACAACTAGAAGAATTTGGTTTTGCTACCGAAAAATATTCCAAAGCCTATGCTACTCATTTCCGTATTCCTGGTAAGACTTGTTCTTTTCTGATGTTAGAATCTGAGGAAGATTATGCAGAGTATAATATTAAACCAGAAGAAGATGCATTTGCTGTCAAGTCTAACCCTGCAAGCACTATCATAAAAGAAACATTGGCCAATATGGGTGACTTGTTAGGTAATGCTAAGGCTGCTTTTGAGAGTTGGATTAACAAGTTGACCAAAACAGCAGGAGTAGAATTTGAACTGTCTTTAGCTTTAGAGAGTATTCTAAAACGTACTCCTAAAAGTAGTTTTGAGATTAGCCCCAAAGCCTTTAACTGTAAGGTTCACAACAAAAACCAGCAAGCTCAACCATTGCAAACTACGCTCAACAAAAAAGAATTGGATTATGAAACGGTGTCTAGTTATGCAGTTAGTCGATTGGCCAAGCATGGCAAGACAGATGCACTTAAACTCTTAAGTTCTTTGGTAGAACGAAACCCTAAAGATGGGGTATTGGCTAGAGATGTAGCTTTTTCAGCCATGGAATACCAATTGCCTGAGCAAGCCTACCATTTGCTAAAAAGAGTGGTTCAAATGCGTCCTTATGAGCCTCAAACCTATCATGCTATTGCTAGAGTATTGACTGATATGAATAAGATCGATTTGGCTGTGCTTTACTATGAAATCGCAATTTCGGCTAAGTGGTTGCCTCGTTTTGGAGAGTTTAATATGATTGCAGGTTTGGATTATGTTTATTTGCTCAAGCAAATCCAAAAAGGTACATACAAGGTTAGCTTTCCTGATTATGTAGAACAACGCTTGCAAACACTCGAAAAGGACTTAAATATAGACAATACAGATTTAGTGATTACGATCATGTGGAATACGGACCAAACGGATATAGATTTGCATGTATATGAGCCTTCTGGTGCACACTGTTATTACGAAAAGAAAACAACAAAAAGTGGTGGCCGAATGACTCAAGATGTAACACAAGGTTATGGTCCCGAAATGTTCATACATGGCTCTGCTCCTAAAGGTAAATACAAAATTAAAGCTAAGTATTATAGCAACAATAGCAGTCGTACATCTGCTCCTACTAAGGTTTATGCAACGATCTATAAAAATAGAGGGAAGGCAAATGAATCAGTTGTACGAAAAGTTGTAGAGCTTAAGGGGAATAAGGACATAGAGGATATTCTAACAGTAGGTGTTGAGTAGTTAGTATGCTTCGCTTTGGTTGTTAGATCTTAGACATTTTTTAGCGATTAGACCATTATACAACGTTTCTTGTACGCTTCGCTCTTAATAAAAATAGAGGGGAGCGTACACCTACCGCTACCCCTCTCGACGAACCACAGAACTATCTTTCTAATGTGAATTTTAGATTAATTTTAAACAAAAAACCTCTCTCTTTCAATCACTTACAGCTTATTATTCGTATTTTTTGTTTATTCGCTTATTTGTTGAATTTGATGATTTATTTTCACCAAATAAACAATAATAAGACAAACCAACTACTTATAAACTTTCGGTTCTAAATTAATCCGAAACTCACGTTATAATTAGCACATTAGTTTTACCTCGAAGCATGACCTTCTGCCACTGCTGCTTCTTTTACCAAGTCTTGAAACTCTACCCAAGCATCTGTATTATCTTTAACCTTTTTGCTAAGTTTTAACAGAGCTGTTTCCTCCAATTGTTTATTAAATTTTGATTTCCGAAGCAACATACCTAATCCTGCTACAGCACTAGCTTTCTTGAAATTATTGGATGCTTTAGACATCGATTTTAACTCACAAGCTATAGGATGCTTAAACAAAACACTTTTTGATTTTTCAGGTTCTTTGTAGCGCAATTTCACTGTTGCCATTGGAGTGTTTTTATATCCCTCCCATTTAGGGTGTAAAACCACTTCATACAAGGCTGTTACGGTATGCCCTGCACCTAAATCACCAGCATCCTTTTTATCATTCTTAAAGTCCTTATTTTGCAACTTTCTATTTTCGTAACCAACCAAACGATAAGATTTTACAATTTCTGAAGAAAAATCTAATTGCAACTTTACATCCTTTGCAATCGTGTACAAAGTTCCTGCTGCCTCATCTATCAAGAAGCGCTTAGCTTCTTTAATATCATGTATATGATTATAATTCCCATTCCCTTTGTCTGCTAAAGTCTCCATTTGAGCATCGCTGCTGGCATAAGAACCATAACCTAATACGGTCAAAAATATACCTTCATCACGTTTTTGGGAGATTAAATTTTCCAGTTCTTGAGTAGAAGACGGTCCAACATTAAAATCACCATCAGAAGCTAAAATCACCCGATTATTACCATCTTTTACAAAATTGTCTTTAGCAATTTTGTAAGCCAATTCAATACCTGCTCCACCTGCTGTAGAACCACCTGCATTTAAGCGATCTAAAGCCTCTAAAATCGTTGTTTTATCTGCGCCTGATGTTGATGGCAACACCTCTCCTGCTGCGCCTGCATAAACAACTATAGCCACCTTATCTTCTGTTCTCAAAGTCTTTGTTAATAGCTCTAAGGTAGATTTGACTAAAGGTAATTTATTACTATAACTCATAGACCCCGATACATCGATCAGAAATACGATATTATTGGCTGGAGCAGTTGCTAGATCAAGCTCACGCCCTTTTAGACCGATTGATAGTAGCTTTGCTTTTTTGTTCCAAATACAGTCTGAAAACTCTGTATGTACTGCAAATGGATGCTTGTTCTTCGGTTGTTCATAATCATAGTTAAAATAATTAATCATCTCCTCTATTCGCACATCTGTTGGTCTAGGCAAATATCCATTTTTTAGTCCTTGGCGAATATTGCTATAGGATGCTCTATCTACATCTATTCCAAAAGTAGATAAGGGTTGTTGTTTGGTATATTGGTATTGGTTTTCGACCACAGCATACAAATCATCACCTGGTGCTCCTGGCAACATATCTTGCATTTCGTCTTCAGTATATTGTTTTTTGAGCATACGTTCTACCCTACCATACTTGCGTTGTACTTTATTCAGTTTCCTGCGTTCTTTCCGAACACCTTTCCCCCTTTTTCTACTACCATTTGAGTTGACGGCTTCGCCTGCATCGGCTTGGTTCACCCCTGCCGTAAATGCTATAATAGAGTTAACACTCCGCGTTGGCATTTTACGAATATCTTCAGAAGAAATAGTTTGCCCACCTGATACAGAAGACTCTATCAATGGAATGTCATAGGACTCTACAATCACCTCCTCCAATACAATTCCTGAGGCCACCATTTCTAGGTCAACTCTTACTACCTCCCCTACTTTAATTCTAACATTTTCCATTCTCATTTGAGGGTAACCAATACAAGATACTTCTAACATATAAGTTCCTGCAGGGATATTGCTAAAGCTATAATTCCCATCAAAATCAGAGCTACATCCTTTTATGGCTATGCTGTCTTTTTTGAGTAGAATATTAGCAAAAGGAAGTCCCTCTCCTGTTTCATCTTCAATCACTTTTCCTTGTAATGATCCTGTTGTTTGAGCTGTGCTGCTGATACTGTAGCATAGAAGGCTACAGAGTATTATGAGTAGTTTGTTCATAGACTTTCTTTTTTTAGTTTAATTATTGACGACGGTGTATTATTTAATATTAGAATGAAGGGCAATTCGCAAACAAGCCTCTCCTAGGTTTATATACATATAATCGACCTCTAATTCGTTTGCGTTTTTTTGATTTGCTCACCTTTTTATTAGGTGTTTTTTTGACTTTAGTAGTAGTAGTTTTTGTTTGAATTTGTTCTAAAGGAATATTGATCTCGCTATACTGAACAAACCGTACACCTCGACCTCTTGATCCATTAAAATTAACAGCTTCTGCTGGCGCTACATTTTGTTCTACAGCAGTAATAGCTCGAATATCGGCTACATTTCGAGTAGCCATCGATGATATATCTGTTTTTTTTGGGGGATTAAAAGGTTGTGTTATTAGGCTGTCTTGTTGAGCAAAACCAATGTTAAAAAAAAAGCATGTAAAGAGGGTTGTGCATAGAATTCTCATCACTATTATATAGATTTTTAATAGTTCGTGTATTTTTAACTTTCTCAAGCTAAAAATAGCAGTAAACTTTTCTAACAAATTGATTCCCAAAGATTAGCGCCCTTAACTCAGGTTTCTATATACATTTAACAATCAATTAGTTAGAAAAACTTCACGGACTATTGAGATATTTAATACATTAAAAAAATTAAAGTATCCTAAGATGAGTATATACTATAGCTTAACTCTTGTAGTATCGAACTACAAAATGCTCAATTGCATATTCAGATTGGTTGGTGTTGGTTTATTGGTAAGGTCACAACTATTGTTAGAAATAACGTTGTAAAAAAGATAGATGTCTCTAAATTTAGTTTTGGTGTATGAATTATAAAAAAACTGTTAAAAATTTTCAAACCGTTAAGTAATCCCTACTAATAAAACCCTTAAAACTCCCATAAAAACTAGCCTTTCGGTTAAAATACTGTTAATGCATATTTTTTTGTTTAACCCTTCTGACTATCTAGCGTTTATAGTTACATACAGTTCATAACAATTGATGAACTAACAATTCTGACACACTATTTTATTCAACAACAAATACAGCTATATATGAAAAACGGATTGCAGTTAGTTTTTGCAGGAATATTGGGAGGAGCAGTGGCCTTAAGTGGTTCATATATGTTCAGTTCACCCCAAAGCCAAACAATTCATGTGTCTACAGAGAGTCAGCCAGTAGCAGCTACACCTAATGCCTACCAACAGTTGACAACCAACACACATACCAATATTAATACACCCAAAGATTTTACGACAGCTGCGGATAAGGCAATGCCTTCGGTTGTTAATATTACAGCAGTAACAGAGTTTAAAGCTAAAAATAGTAGGGAACTAGAATTCTATGAATATTTTGGTGTAAAACCTAAGCCTAGTGAATCTACTGGTTCTGGAGTTATTATCAGTCCTAAAGGCTATATTGTCACCAATAACCATGTGGTAAAACGAGCTACAGAAGTAGAGGTCACGTTATTTGATAAACGCAAGTTTAAGGCTAAAGTGGTTGGGACAGACCCTTCTACAGATTTAGCTGTACTCAAAATAGAAGGTGCATCTTTGCCTAGTATGGAATTTGCAAATTCTGATGAGGCTAAAATTGGTGAATGGGTGTTGGCTGTAGGTAGTCCGTTTGAGTTGTCTTCTACGGTTACAGCAGGTATTATAAGCGCTAAAGGCCGTGATATTGATATACTGAAAGATAGATACAGCATAGAATCGTTTATACAAACAGATGCTGCTGTCAATCCTGGCAATAGTGGTGGTGCCTTAGTCAATTCTAGTGGGCAGCTGTTGGGCATCAACACAGCAATCATAGCTCCTTCTGGGACATATGCTGGTTATTCGTTTGCTGTACCTATCAACTTGGTCAAAAAAGTAGTTCAAGATTTAATGCAATATGGAGAGGTAAAACGTGGTTATTTGGGCGTTATGATTCAGGATGTAAGTACTGTTACGGAGGAATTGAACTTAAATATCTCTGAGGGTGTTTATGTGAGCGAATTGGTGGAAGATGGTGCTGCAGAAGCTGCTGGCATCAAAAAAGGGGATGTAATCACGGAAGTGAATACCATTAACATTAAGTCAGTTCCAGAACTTCAAGAACAGATTGGCAGTCGTAATCCTGGTGATGCTGTGACCCTTACTGTACTTAGAGATCAACAAGAAAAACAGTTGGTCGTGAAATTGAAAAACTAATAGAAATATATTACTTTTGCAGGTAGGTGGCTATGGTTTTACAAGTTCTATGTTCTGTGAATCATTGCTGTCTACCATTTTTTTTGCTTGCGTAGCTCAACTGGATAGAGTGTCGGTTTCCGGAGCCGAAGGTTACAGGTTCGAACCCTGTCGTGAGCACTAAACCTTAACAAACTTATGTTTAGTTAAGGTTTTTTGTATTTTTATAATCTTGCTATTTTAATTGTTTTTATAAAATATATAGTAGTGATGTAAAATGTATGCTGAGCACTTAAGCGACATTTTTAAGATGAATATAGGCCTTTATAAGCACCATAGTGCATATCATCTTCTTTAGACGAACAAAGTGTCTCTCTAGCTAACCTTTTCAAGTGTGTTCTAAAATTAAGATTCTGTCGTTCAAATATAGGTTGTTTTTTTCTTTGAAATAATGTGATTTTGAGAAGGAATGTGTTCTTTATAAGCTTTCCAATTGTCTGTACAATAAACATCTATCTCCAAATGGGCCAATTTACGAAGCAATTTTTTACAGGTCTTTGCATTGCGTTTTCCAATTTGGAAGGCTAAGATTTTTTTGCTTTGTGGGCAGAATGCATACCAAACCCAACGTTTGCCTCTTTTACGATGTCCTACCCAAGACCAAAATTCATCAATTTCTACTCGCTTATAATGTCCTTTAAGCTTGGGTTCCTCTATTGTTGAAAACCATTTCCTTAGTGTTCTTAAGACAACCAAAATGCTCACATTCAGCACTCTGCTTGTATCTCGTATCCCACTTCCATTTACAGACATGGAGCGAATTAAGCCTTTGTTTTTTGGGTCTGCTCCCTTATAAATATATTCTATTTGGAACTGTTTCCCACATGCGTTACACAGAAAATTTTGCTTCCCACTGGGCTTTTTCCCATTTTTCTTTACTTTTAGATTCTTGCAGTGAATACATGTCACTTTTATTGTTATTTCGCACATAACATTAAAGGTACTAATTCACTGCTTTTTTATTCAGCATACATTTTACATCACTACTTAAATACGAATAGGCAAGCAGATAAAGAATTTGCCTTGCTGCATCGTGTTTTCTATGTACAATTTGATCAAATTATAGAAAGCAACTATCTTATCCAAGAAAGTCTAACAGTAGACTGGATTAATGCAATAAAGCAAACATTTGCTCAATTCAAGCTAAACAATCCATAGAAACCTCTTTTCTACAAACTTTTATACTAATTCCTCCCCTTCAGGCAAGGCAAATATATCTACTTAGAGCTATAAATATTAGTACAAAGCCTATCAAGCACAATGAAGAGATTTAAAAACTAAAAGTTAAAATAAAAAAGTGGTTCGTAATGTTTAGTTTAAAAGTGATGAAACTTTTGAGCACTAAACAAAATACGAACCATGAACAAGTTAGTAATAAATAAATATTTTGTCAACTATATTCC
>JAAEPD010000414.1 GCA_024222455.1 Aureispira sp. | reverse complement strand
TGAAGTCTAAAATTTACCTTGCTGCTAATAAAGCAGCTTTCAATGAACTTAATACATTAAAAATGGCTAATCCATCTTTTGCGTAACATCAGTTATATAATTGTATTTATTCCCATCCATGCTATTCTAGATTTAAGCCTTCTATATAGTTTCTATAGCTGACTCCATAAGAGTGTTTATCTAACAGCCCTTGTAGCCAAACTCGCTCGTTAATATTATTATATATTGGTGATAAGTTTAGTTTCTTTAATGCATTCAAAGTTGATAAGACTAAATCCTTTGTCCTTTCATCTTTTTGCAACAAATTCAACATTAAATTTTCTCGTTCGCCCAAAATCTCATGTTTTTTCCAATACCTCCGAGCAGCACGAACTAGGGGCTCTACTAACAAATCATTCCCCAACTCAACATGAATAATGATTTGCAACAACATAGACTCTCTCACTAAGACCAAAAATCCATCCCCCTTATTATCTATGGCTTTTTCTAAATAACTCAAGGCCTTTTCGTACTCCCCTTCTGCATAAAAAGCATTAGCAAAATAATACCAAAATGGCCGTATAGTACTCTGTTTTAACCTCCCTTTCCAACGATCAAAACCTTCCTGTATAATAGGTAAAACTTCAATACACCTATCAAACTCCCCCACCAAACACCAATAAGGCAATTGATGTTGGTAATATAAACGAAAATGCAATAATTGAATATCTGTCGGAGCTTTCTTAATAGAGAAACTTCCAATCCTATCTATATAATTTTTATATAACTTTAATTGGAGCCCTTGTTTAGCTGCAGTAGCTATGTTGTTTAATATAATCAAATAGTTCTCAGGATGCTCTTCCATAAAAAAACGATGCTCTTCCATCACATCTAGAGAATTCTCTCTACATTTTAGGCTCTTCTGGTGCTCTTTGGTACATTCATAATACGTCCCATATATAGACAAATACAATATTTTGGATCTTGCCGATTGTGCATGTTCTATATTTTTAAGTTTGGGGTTTCGAATCAATTGCTCAAATCCATCTAAATCCTCTAACTCCTTATTGTGAACCAACTTAGAATAGTCCATCATTTTTATATTCAAATCATAGTACTCCAAAAAGTCGCTCAGTTGTTCTATGGCAGCTATTTCTTCTTTTCGAATAGCCTGCTGTTTTTCAAATCGTTCCTCCCAAAAAGTACGTTGTTTATACAACTTTCGTTCTTGCATCAAAATCAGAGGAAGCAGCTCAAATTTCTCATGCGCCACAGCCTTTGTCTTAGCTCGTTCTAGTATTTTTCGAGATTGAACGTACAGCCCTCTCTTAAATAAGAGTTGACTATGATGAAGCTGATTGGTTATTTGAGGTATGATAAAACGTTCCTCATGATAATGGCTTAAACTGTCTAAAATTTGATGGTAAGTAATCGTTCAGAAAAAATAATAACTAAAAATGGTCTTTTGAAAAATTAAGGAACAAGTTTTTTCCAATATATGCACAAACTCTGTTTACAGCATAAAAAAGGCT
>JAAEPD010000413.1 GCA_024222455.1 Aureispira sp. | reverse complement strand
TAAAATTGTCCAGCCAGCCCCTAGCTCCTTCTTTATATTTTCTGTATCTTGCAATTTCTTATAATACATAGGAATCTCTGATTTTTTGTGCTTATTAAATCTATGAGATTCCTATTGCTTTTCAAAAAAAAGTCACCCTCGAAAAATTCGGGATGACTTATGTTTTATTTTGGATAAATGGTTAATTAGTCCATTACAATCTCTTCATCTAGGATCTTCTGTGCTTGTGCCATCAACTTAGTTACTTCTGTTTTCATTCCCTCAGCTATATCTGTTTTTACATCCGAAACACCATCATCTAGCGCCTTAAACTCTCCTTTTTTGAAAATATAGCGCAAATCTCCATCTTCTAAAACTGTTACATCATTATCCAGCCAATAAAATCTTTTGCCAGATCCTGTTGCATATACAATCATTAGTTTCTTGAATTCTTTGCTCTCTTTGATGTAATGACCTGTAAACTCTAAGACCATTGGGTCTGGACTTTCTGCTACATAGTAAGGCAACTCACTTGCGTCTATCTGTCTATCCAACTCCTCTATAGCATCGTCCAATGCAATTACATCTATCTTTTCTCCATGATCTTCTATAGTTGTATTAGCATCTGTTACTGTATTTTCAGGATTGTTCTCATCCGTAATTTCTGTGTTTTCATTATTCTCTTCAGGAGCAGGAGCAGTCTCTCCACAAGAAAACAGTGCAAAAGCTAAAAATAATAAGAATAAATACTTCATTTTCATTAGGTTATTTTTATAGTTCTAAAATGATTATTGCATCAATGTTGAATCTATAGCCACTGCAGTTGTATCTGCCTCAGGTATCAAACCTTTTAGCTTAGCATTCAAAAATACAGGCTGATGATCCGAAAATTCAAATTTCATATCCTCGCCTCTTACTTCCAAGACTTCTACATTAGGAGATACTAAATAAAAATCGATCAAGGTTACAAAAGTCTTTTTGTGCTCATAGGTATCCACCAACTTACGATTGGTAGGCACTTTATCATCAAAAGCCCAAGTCCAATCTGCTGGCATAAAACCAGGTGCAATATTGCCTGTATAATAGCTAGAATCAGGAGCTATTCCCCACTCTGCAGCATTTTTATCAAAAGGAATATTAGGTGGACATTGATTCCAGTCTCCTCCAACAATTACATAATTCCCTTTTTCATATTCTTCTAAGACAAAATCTTTAAAATAGCCCATTTCTTGTTGCTTCAGTTCCCCTCCATCATAGGCAGAGTTGTGTGTATTAACAACTACTAATTCCTTACCATCAGGGTGAATAGTTGGATAGCGTTGTACAGACATACAACGATCTAGATGGAATACTCTATTAGGCCAACTGTACTCTCCAGGAAATTGCAAACGCACACTTTCTGATGAGTTGTACTTAGAAAAAGAACTTAATCCACTATATACTTTCCCTATCACACTCCAAGGTTCACAAACAGGTAAAGGCACTCTACTCACGTTAAAATTAACTGCAAAAGACTGTGTATAGCCATTTAGTTTAGACTGATAACGTTTGGATTGGTCTATATAATAACTTCTTCTAGAATCTTGGTCAACCTCTTGCAGTAATACAAAATCTGTTTTGTGCTTATCCAAAAACTGTCCAACTCCATTTATATTTTTCTCAACATTCTCTTTAGAGGCTCTTACCATTTTACCTCCAGAAGTAAAAAATCGGCCCTCATCATAAAAGAAATTAGATTCTTTTCCGAGACCGCCATAGCCTACATTCCAATTCAAGAAACTCAACTCATCCTTATCTATAGTTGCGTTTTGGTTAGGTTTAATTGCTTCTAAAACAATCCGCTCTTCTGGCTGAAAATCGGTAATTGTCCCATGACCAATGGCAATAACTACATACAGCAAAAATAGGAGCACAAAAATAAATGCCCACTTTATTATCTTTTTTACAATCTTCATAACGTTATGGTTTCTGATAGGATGATGTGAATACTATGCAACATTTCAAAATTAATGATTAATTTTGTTTTATGTTTAGTTAATAGTCTGCTATTTTTTAATTTTCCTACTATAACTTTAAAAACAAAAACTAGCAGGCTATAGCTCAGTTAAAATGAACAAATATGCTAAAAAGACTACCTTATTTATTTTTATCTACAATTACCTTATTCTTAATAAGGGCTCAAAGTAATGCTCAAGTATTACAAAACTTGGTCAAAAATCCTAGTTTTGAACAATACAAAAAAGTTCCTGGTGATCTAGGTGAAGTAGCCAACTCTACTTATTGGACTTCACCTACTAAGGCTAGTCCAGACTATTTTCATCGTAGAGCTGCTGGCCCTAATGTAGATATTCCTACCAACAAAATGGGAGAAACAAAGGCTCGAAGTGGTTATGGCTATGCTGGTATCTATGCCTATGCGAGTCGATACAATAAACGAAATTTCAGAGAGTATGTGCAGGTACAACTCAAGCAACCTATGCGAGCTGGCGAAAAATACTGCATCAAAGCACATATCTTACTAGCCCACTCCTCTAACAGAGCTGTTGGTGCTTTGGGAATTACAGGATCAAGAATTCCTTTGCGAGAAGATCATGAACAACCTATAGACAAGACATTCACCTATCTACTAAAAGAGGATAAAGGTCCTCTCACAGATCGAAATTGGGTGGAAGTTTCTTGTACTTATAAGGCTACGGGTGGGGAGCAATACCTCATCGTTGGCAATTTCAATGATGACAGAAGTACTAAAGTAACTGGTGCAGTAGCTATCGAAAAATTCAAAAACCCTCATGTAGATTTTGCTTATTACTATGTAGATGACATCTGTGCAACTAGCCTAAAAAGTAATTTTGCTTGTGATTGTGGCACTTTTGACTACATAGCAACAATGCGTCAAGAACGTATTGTAGTGGATATGAAGGTTTCTAAAAAATCTTATAGTGTTGGGCAGACCGTGATCATGAAAGGTGTAGAATTTGAAAAAAATAAGGCTACTTTTTTAACTGGTTCTAATAAGGGGCTTGATGATTTGGTCGGTACTCTAAAAATGCATCCTAGCTATGTGATCGAAATATCAGGCCATACTCATGATAGAGGTGGTTCTCCTCAAAAAAATCAAGAGCTTTCTAAACGACGCGCTGAAGCTGTTCAAAATTATTTGATTGCTAGTGGTATTGCACAAACTCGTCTATCTCATAGAGGTTTTGGCCAATCTCGCCCTGTGGCACTCAATGATACAGCCGAAGGTAGGGCTCGTAATGAGCGTGTTCAGTTTAAACTCTTGAAAAAATAAGCTCTAAATGTTGTTTTCCTTACCTAAGCTAACTGTTCTAATCACAATAATATCACTATTTTTAGTACAAAGTTGTTCTTTGCAGAATTGTGACTGTGAAGAGGTTAGAGTAGAGTTAAAAACCCTAAAATCAGACTATAGGGTTTTAAAAGATACAATTATGGATCAATCTATTGATCTTATAAAGATTCAAGGATTACTTGACTCAAAACTTGAAGAGATTTCTGAATTAAAAAAACATTATCAATTCAGAGATTCTATTAAAGATGAACAAATGCTAAATCTAGAAAAAATAATTAAACTCCTAAAAGAAAAAGATTAGATAACAGCATACTGTAGGCCATGTCTGATTATAAGTAAGTATCTCCATTTCTTTATTTCAAAACCACTATATTTTTACGCATTTTGGTCAATGCAATTGCACTTTTCACCTTAGTTGTAGTTTGAGGTTCCGCTAATTTTTTAGCAACCAGTACTATTCCACTCAAAGAACCGTAGCGTCCATGGACTACCAATGGCGCTTCAATGATCTCAAACCCTGTTTGTTCTAGTAACCAAGCTATTCCATAAGAACTTGACTTGTGTTGCCCTAAACCATGCCTAACTTTCGACAAAAATTCCTCAGCTACAAATACTGGCCAAATGAGTAAAGCACCTTCTTTTAGTGTTCTATAAGCCTCTTTTACATATATTTTTTGACCTTCTGGGGTTATAAATCGAGTTGCGCCAACTTGGAGCATTACATCAAAAGTATCATTTTCTACACCATCTATTGGGTCATTAATATTTTCTACAGCAGTATAAATATTAGGCAACTTTTGTTTCAACAAATCAAGTTGCGTAGCATTTAGGTCTGTTGCTCTAATATTAGTATAGCCACTCTCATACAAAAGGTGTGTAATGATTCCTCCACCTGCTGCCCTTTCACAAATATGAAGCTTATCTGCAGGATCGTGTGGATGATACTTTTGCAATAGCTCTACTATAAATCTACCTAAACGATGTCGATGAAACATCTTGTGTGCTAGCTCATCATATTCTTGGCTCTTTTCTTCAGAGTTGTAATTTTGATCGGTTGCATCCATGTAGACCCATTTTGCCAGATGTGCAAGGTCTTTGATATGCTGTTGAGTTGTTTTGAATAATGCCATTGTTTAAGTTTTTAGAGCTACTAAGTTTTTGCAATGAATGAAAATAAGAAAATTTCATTGAACTGGGAAAATCAGTGCATTAAGTTTAGTCCTGTTCTATATATAGAATAAGCCATCTCCTTTATATTAAAGAGATGGCTCATTTTATATTTCTTTAGTGGGCTTATTTTTTCTTTTTGCGCATTACCTTTTTTAGTACTTTTTGAGCGTCTTTAGACTTACAATAATCAATTGCTTTTTTACCTGTTTTATCTTTTCTATCTACTTTTATACCTTTATCTATTAAACTCTTAATAAGCGTAAGATTCCCGTTTTCACAAGCATAAAACAAAGCATTTTTGCCCGTTTTATCTACATGGTTTAAGCTCTTCTTAGCCGTTTTTATTATTTGTTGAGCTGTCTTGGTATAATCAAACTGGCAGGCATAAATGAGCATTGTCTTCTTTTCAAGATCTACATAATCTCTAGTATCCTCATGACTAAAATAGGTATCATAGACAGACTTAAAATCTGCTTCTTTTAGCTTATGTTCATGTTCAATTAATAAAGAATAATACTCCATTACATCTTTTGCTCTTTCCCAACAAGCATCATCCAAAAAGAAAAAAGGAGTTATTAATGGCTTTTTTGTTGTTTTCACAACCTGATAAACCAAATCTTTGCGATCATCTTGGCAATAAAACCCATAACCATGTGCAAAAAGATTAAATACAGTATACTCAGTTTTCCCCTCCATATAAAGTACTTCATTCATATCATTCCCCGCATCTATATGGGCCTTCCACTGTGCTGTAGTGAAAGTATCTAACTGATAAACTCTTGCTTGGTTTTCTTCAAAAGATTGAGCATTGATAAATGTAGTAGAAATAAAAAACAGAAAGATTGAAAACACTGAAAATTGTTGCATACTCTTTTGTTTTGGACGTGATAGATTTAAGCAAGAAATTCAATTCTTATGCCAAAACACTAGACTGTTGTGAGTTAGCATAACCTAAACATACTCTATACCATTTTCTCCTTACCAACACTCTTCAACTGCACAATCATATCCATAGGGTTAGGTGCCTTGAACACCGCACTTCCTGCCACTAATACATCAGCACCAGCTTGCAGCAATACCTCTGCATTTTGCAAACCAACTCCCCCATCTATTTCTATTTTTGTTTTTAGATTACGAGTGATAATCTCTTCCTTTAGATCACGTACTTTTTGGAGCGTACGATAAATAAATTTTTGACCGCCAAAACCTGGATTAACAGACATTAGGCATACTAAATCAACATCTTCCAATACATCACTCAACAAACTGACTGGTGTATGCGGATTAAGTGCAACACCAGCTTGAGCACCAGTTGCTTTTATCTGCTGCAAGGTTCTATGCAAGTGATCACAAGCCTCATAATGTACTGTAATAATATCGGCTCCAGCATCTCTAAACTGCTCTATATATTTCTCTGGCTCTGCAATCATTAAATGTACATCAAACACCTTTTTACTATAAGGTTTAATTGCCTTGATGACAGGAAATCCAAAAGAAATATTTGGGACAAAACGTCCATCCATTACATCAATATGTACCCAATCTGCTTGGCTTTCTTCAAGCATTTGAACATCCTTAGCCAAATTGGCAAAATCGGCAGCTAAAATAGAAGGTGCTATTAAGTGTTTCATTTTTTATACTATTTGATTATTAATGGTTTAATGCTTAAAATCCTAATTCTGGCACAAAGATACAAAAAAGGCTTTCACTCCAGTTGGAGCAAAAGCCTTTTTATATTAATATTCTATTAAGAATAGTTTAAGTCTTTATCATTCTAAAACTTAACGACTGCACCACCCATTACATTGAATCCAACTTGTGGGTAACGATACCAACGTTGATTTTTGTTATTGATGATATTATTAACATCTACAAAAAGTCCTATGTTTTTAGTGAAGTGGTAAGTTGCCCCAAAACTAAAATCAAATAAACCTTTCAATACTTGAGTTTGATTGTTTTCATCTAAATAAGGAACACCTGTATTGATAAAGAACTCTGCTTTCAAAGATAAGTGATTGCTCTCTTTAAGACCACCTTTTGATTTTTTGCGACCTCTTTTCTTCTTTTTAGCATCAAAATAAAAATCATAAGTCAGATAGATATTACTCTCTAAAGCAGGTAGATGAAAGGCCTTTTCATACTTTCTCAAACCTGAATATAAATTAAAAGTAAGATCTGCACCTAATACCAAATTCTTAACTAAACGGAAGTCTAAAGCTCCTTTCACAAACACAACTCCAGCAGTATCATAGTCTACATCGAATCGAGTAAAGTTATAGGTAGAATCGTTCATGAAAATAGGCAAGTTTTGTATAATTGAATAACCTGCTCTAAAGTCATAATTGATATTCTTGATAGTTCCTCTCAACCCACCAAATAAATCCAAATTTCGTGTATGCAAAATACCAGAAGGATTTGAGATTAAGAATCGATTAGAACGTGTAAAGGAACGGAAGTTATTTTGTTGAATCTGACCTACTCCCCCAGCATAAATAGTAAATGCTCCTTTGGCTATACCAAATGACAATTCTGCATCTGGGAAGAAATAAAACTTATTATCACTCAATCCTAAATCTACTCCTAAACGTGCCTTGAAGCTACCCGCAGTAAAACTAAAATTAGGCTTGAAATAAACTAAAACACGTGATTTATTTACCGTATCCTGATTAAAAGTAGTTAGGTTCATCCCCACTTTTACTCTTAATGGATGCTTTTGGCGATTACCAAACCATTTTTCGATACCAAACTCAGGTGTCAGACTAAATTCACTCGCTCCATAACGATCATTATAAGAATACAAGCCTACATTACCTGCATAATTAAAATCACCTCTATTAATAGTATGGTTAAACAAACCTACATTAGCCTCAATATGGATAAACTGCTGTTTAAGGCTATCTTCACTCAATCCTAATTCAGCAGCCGTAGTCTCTTGAAGGCTATCTGAGAGATACCCATAAAACTTATTAGCATTTAGATCAAAACCTACACTTCCACCTATGGCCAAAGCTTTTTTGGTATAATAAGTAGCACCTACATCCAGATGCGTTTGGCCAAAGTTTTGATTTTCACGCAAACCTCTTATAGAATGGTGTTTGGCTGTCACCCCAAACTTTAGGTTTTTCCAGTTCTTACTATGGTAAGAAGCCTCCAATAATGGCGACAATGGATAACCTATCCCAGCTTTAGCATAAAAACTATAGCTTTGAGGTAGTTTATCTGCCTTCATTGCTAGAGGTCTGATTACTGGTGGCGGATAATCCACAGGAACCAAATGTGTAGGTACCGTATATTTTACATCTTTGGTAGTGTTGTTCTCTACTTTAGGTAAAATAGGATCGGCCAAAAACTTTTTACTTTCTGCTAGCTTTGCTTTAAATGGCGCAAACAATTCTGTTCCTGCATCTTCGATTTGGGCATACATTGTATTCATGGCAAACATGCAAATCAACAATGCCCCTATATGTTTATGAATCATACCTTTTTTCAATTACAAATTATGAATGTGACAATTACAAATTACTGTCAACTGCCAATTAATAAACTATCAACTATAGATTAGTCATTTCCGTCGATCATCTCCATTTCGTCAGTCTCTTCCTTTATCTTGCTTCCATCTTTTTCGGCTTTTTCTACCTTAGCTAACTTTGTCTTAGCTTCATTCAGCAAGGCCTGATCGCCATCATAATTGTCCACAACACTTTGTAAGGTTGCTTTAGCTTGGAACAAATCATCTTTCTCAAAATAGATATCACCTAGCAAGACAAAACTTTTCACTAACCAATATACATAATTAGGTATCTCCTTATTATTTTCAAAACACAACTCCATAGCTTTATCTAAATCACGTTGCAGATATACAATATAAGCCACCTGATAATGTGCTTCTGCCGACATTGCATCCTCACCAGAAAGTGCTATATTATTTTTGAAGGCTTTTTTAGCCTCTTCATAACGCTCCGATGCTAGATAAGCTTTCCCTATATAATAGTGTGCTTCTGCTTTATCTGCTTCTGTAGATCGCACATTTTTCATGAATCGATCTGCAATGCCAGGCAACTCAGCTATTTTGCCCCCCAAAAAGGCACTACGCATACCATACTGCTGAGCCTCAAATAAAATCTCTTCTGTAGAAGCAATCTTCTCTAATTTTGAATAATAATAGAATGCTTGCTCATAGTTCTCCTTATTATGATACTCAATAAGTGCTGCATTATAATTTGCTTGTTCTGCATAAGCAGGATTATCCGTTTGAGAGATATAAGCAAAATCTGCTAAAGCCTCATCAAATTTCTTCTGAGCAAAATATACCTTACCTCTATAGTAGTGTGCACTTAAATTATTTATACCACTAGGAAACTGTTGTAGGTAGTTAGAAAATCCTGCTACGGCCAAATCCTGCTGCCCAGATTCATATTGTCTCCATGCAGATTTGTAAGTAATAGAATCCCGCTCCAAATCATCAACTTTATACCCTTGTACTGTACTTAAGTAATCGAAATAGGCATTTGGGCGCCCCATATCTACATAAATCTCTTGAATAGCTGCCAAGGCATCCTTAGCCTCTTCACTTTGAGGATTACTTCTGAATGCTGCTTTATAAAAATCTAAAGCTTCACCATTTCTATCTTCAGAATAAGCAATCAACCCCATTTTGAGCATTGCATTGTCGGCAAACTCACTATTTTTGTAAGTGTTTAACAACACTTGGAATGACTCTTTAGATAAATCAAGTTTATTTAGGTTCAAATAAGCCAAACCTTTTGCATACAATGCATCATCTGCATATCTAGAAGCTGGAAATTTCTTAGGTAGATCATCCAATAAAGCTATTTGCTGATAAGGTTTCTGTTGCATACTTTTGATCAAACTCTGTTGATACATTGCATAATCTGCATTGGGATAATCCTTATCAATCACTCGTTTGTAGTACCTAGCTGCATCACCATATTTACGCTGAAACAGGTAGCAATCTCCTGCACGCAATAAAGCATCAGGATAAACATAATTAGTTACATACTTGTCATTGATCTTTCTCAAATTCTTTTGAATATCAGCAACAGCATCAGCAAACTCACCACTTGCACTAAGATAGTTATCCATCTTGATATAGTTATAACCTATACCATAATGCGCTACACCACTCGAAGAATTCGCTGGTATTTTAGCTGTTAGTCTACCCAAATCAATACTCTTATTGTATTCATTGATACTCTTACTATACTCCTTCTGTCTGAATAAAGTTTCTGCCTTCCAGAAATGTGCTAAAGCTTCTGTTTCTGTATTGCCACCACCTACTTTTAGTGACTCATTAAAAAGAGGTAAAGTCTTATCGTATTTTTTATCTTTATATAGTTGAATTGCTCTAAAGTAAGCTACTTTTTGATGTGCTTCTTTTACCTTATTTGTCTTTTTAGACTTAGGCATTTTGCGTAGAATCTCTAGGTTTTTATCATAGTTCCTAGGGTTCAAAAAGATTTTACTCATCAAGTTTTGAGCCTCCCCATAATAACTTGAACCTGCTGTAATCTCTTGTAGTGCTTCAATAGCAATCTCATTATAATCTAACTCATAAGAAAGTTTTGCATAATTGATTAATGCATCTTCTTGTATAGACTTGTCAAAAGACATTTTTCGAGCTCTATCAAAAGCAGAACGAGCAGCAGCCTTGTCTCCTGTTTTCAAGTGACAATCAGCCATATTGTACAAAGCATTTTGGCCTAGCTTAGAATTCAAAGAATTCAACTGCTCAAAATTCTTGATAGCCTTACCATATTTCTTTTGTTTGTACTGTGTGTATCCCAACTGATACAAAGCCTCTTTAGGCACTTTGTTTGATTTACTTACGTATCTTTCCATGTGAGGCAATGCACGAGCATAATCACCTTTTTCATAGTAAGCTTGCCCAACTAATTGTGCGATCTGATTTACTTCACGCACCGTATTATCTTTCAACAAAGGCTCTCCATAAGAAATAAGCTCATCATACTTCTTTTGAGCAAAATAAATTTGGCAGATATAAGAAGGTACTATCTTACTATATTTAGAAGACTTAGCAATCAACTTAAAAGATTCTAAAGCTCCCTTGTAATCATTACCAAAAAATGCGGTAATCCCATAGTAGTAATTAGACTGCTGATAATACTTCGATTTTTTGTTGCCTTTTATTTGTTGGAATAAAGCTTTAGCTTTTTTAAATTTCTTTTTAACGAAATAGCAATACCCCAATTGAAACTTCATGGTTACAATCTCTTCATTGGTCAACTCTAGAGATGAAATCTTCATCAAGTATTTGATGGCTAAATCATACTCTTTACTATTGTAATAATAGTTACCAATGGCTAGTTTAGCTTTAGTTGCTAATGGACTAGGGTCATATTCATTAATAAAATATAACAATCGTTTTTCGGAGTCTGGCTGTCCCAAATAAAGTGCAGTTAGACCAGAATACAGCCTAGCTTTGTCTACATACAATGGTACTTTTTTTGAACCAAAGGTAGACACCTCATTCAAAATCTTATCAAACTCTCCTTGAGCCTTGCCATAAAGTCGTTGCTCAAAAAAGAGCATTCCTCGTTTATAGGTTTGCTGAGCATCTCGATAAACTGCTGTTTCTTGAGCCCATAAGCCCGAAAAACTAAGACAACTCAGCAACAGCAACAAACAATAATTTTTACAATTCATACTCATTTATTATTTAATGAATGTTGATTCCTTTTATTAAAAAGTGGGGAAGCTAATAAGCTCCTTACTTTCATGTATCAAACTTGCTTACAACAAGTCTATTTGTATTAGTGACAAAAATAGGTAAATTAAGCAATTCAACAAATTTGGGGTTCTAAGAAAGTCGTCTAAAATCCCCTTCATACCTATATTTTTAGTTTTTTTATGATATTTAAGCCTAAAACAGTAATTTTCCTTAGTATTTTTGGCTCCCAAACCTTCTTTTATAGTAGGTTTTAGTGTCGGGAATAGGTTTATTTAATAAAAAACAAAAAAACAACTTCCTATACTAACGCCTTTTTAAACGATATTCGTATGACTTTAGAACATCTAATTGAATACTTTGTCAAAGACAACATGGCAATATTACTATTTTTTATGGTATTGCCAATCTTTGCCCTCATACTTAACAATACAAGTGCAGGCAGAGGGAACACCCCTCCCTACAATAAGATGTACTCTGTTATTGTGTATGGTATCTCCATTCCTGGCATTTTTTCTATTACTATTTGGCTGTATACCATGGTTTTCGAACATAAAACACTTTGGGCCTTAAACCCTTTTGTATATTATCTTCCTGTAGTATCTATGTTTGTATGTCTATTTCTTATCAATAAAAATGTTCGCATAAGCGATTTACCTTGGTTTGGTGAGTTTTATGAGCTGATGATTCTTATCTTTGTTACATTTATGTCTATTTTGTTAATTATGGAACTAGAAATTTTAGAGCTAAAAGCTATTTGGCAGGTTGCTTTAATTTTTATTTTCTTGTTTGGACTACTCAAGGTTGGTTGGGAGCGTTTTTCACGCTTGACCAGTTAGAGTATTTTTAAGTTAGTAAATCAATACATTTTCAAATTCGCAGATTAATTTATATGTCAACAACACAAAAGGACTATCCTTCTGTAGCTATAGTTATTCTTAATTGGAACGGTGAGGGCTTCTTACGTAAGTTTTTGCCTTCTGTATATCAATCTAAATATCCTAACCTAAGCCTTTATGTGGCAGATAATGGTTCTTCAGATGAGTCATTAGCCTTTTTGGAAAAAGAAGGCTTTCAATACCAGAATAGTCAAGACGCATCTAGCAGTCAAAGAGATTATCCAAGATATATCATTAAACTTCCTGAAAACTATGGTTTTGCGCAAGGCTACAATCTTGCCCTAAAGCAGGTTGAAGCAGACTACTATATTTTACTTAACTCAGATGTAGAGGTCTCCCCCAATTGGATACAGCCTGTGATAGACCTAATGGAAAAAGACCCTCAGGTAGCTGCTTGTCAACCTAAAATAAAGATGCAAGCAGACAAAAAACTATTTGAGCACGCAGGTGCTAGTGGTGGTTGGATCGACAAATTTGGCTACCCTTTTTGTAGGGGTCGAATATTTTTTGATGTGGAAAAAGATAATGGCCAATATGATGATGCTCAGGAGGTCTTTTGGGCTTCAGGAGCTGCATTGTTCATTAGAGGCTCTCTGTTTCATCAGATTGGTGGTTTTGATGGCGATTTCTTTGCCCATATGGAAGAAATTGATCTCTGCTGGCGACTAAAACGAGCCAATTATAAAATAATGGTTCAGCCAGCATCTCAAGTTTGGCATGTAGGAGGTGGCACATTACCCGTCACTAGCCCACGAAAAGCTTTCCTAAACTTTCGTAACAGCCTTACAATGGTGTTTAAGAACGAGTCGAAATGGCGTATGCTTTGGGTTATTTGGGTACGATTAATATTAGATGGAGTTGCAGGTGTTCGTTTTCTAATGAAAGGTGAGTTCGCTAATATTGGCTCTATCATAAAGGCACATTGGCAATTCTTTTTTGGTATTCCTAAACATATCAAAAAACGAAAGAGAATGAAGGTGCTTGTTCAAAAATATGCCTACCAACAAAACCCTAAAATGAATATGATAGGCCGTTACCCTAAAAGTATTATTTCGGCTTATTTTCTTGGCAAGAAACAAACATTCAAATCTTTAAATATGAACTCATTAAAAAATAACAAATAATAATGAAAACACTTATACCAACTAGTTTAGTTATTCTTACACTCTATTTTTTTAGTTCTTGTCAAACAGATAACAACAATACAAACACTGCTATAAATACCAAAGACAGCACTACTGTGGTAGAACCAACTCCTCAAAAAGACTTTCCTGAGAAAATTAGCTTTTTGTCATTGGATAGCTTGGAAATCACAGCACATTTGTACCACAAACACGATACAGCCAAAACTATAGTGCTTTGTCATCAAGCTCGCTGGAATAAATACGAATATGATTCTATTGCCTTAGTACTACACGAAAAAGGATTCAATTGTATAGCTACTGACCAACGCTCTGGTGGCCCTATGGGTGATAGTTCTGAGTATGTTAATGAGACTTTTTTGAGAGCTCAAAAAGCAGAAAAACCTACAGATTATTTAGATGCTCATCAAGATATAGATGCTGCCGTTGCCTATGCTTCGCAAAAATATCAAAAGCCAGTTATACTTTGGGGAAGTTCATACTCTTCTACTCTTGCATTGTATACAGCAATTGCATTAGACAATGTAGCGGCTGTTATTTCTTTTAGTCCTGGAAACTATTTTTCTGAGGAAAAAGGCGATTTAGTAGAGCTTTTAGTCAATTTTGAAAAACCTATGTTTGTCACATCTTCTAAAGAAGAGGCTGCTGAATTGACTGAATTGGTAGCAAAAAGAAAGCTAACCGATAAACAAGTCCACTTTATCCCTACTGGTGACGGCTATCATGGTTCTAGGGCTTTGTGGAAGAAAAATGCTGGAAATGAGGAATATTGGACAGCAATTAATAGCTTTTTAAACAATCTTTAGTCAATTACCGTTCTGTTGGAAGCCCCCTTTTACAGATTTAATCAAATTCTTGTTATTATGAAACTAATAATCATACTAGCTATCTTCTGTTTTAGTGCGGCTTGTAACCAAACAAAAAAGACTCCGACAAAAGACAGTAATATAGTTAATACACAAAATAGAGGTGATAAAGAACCTATTGTATTGACAGAAGATTTAGGTGAGCTGCCTAAAGATATTGTCGAAAACTATCGAAAAAGCTTAGAGGATCAACCTGCACCTTCCTTTTCCTTTACAGATTTGGATGGCCAGACACATACTAACGAAAGCACAAACGGTCAAGTAGTTGTACTTAAATTTTGGTTTATAGCTTGCAAACCTTGTGTCGCAGAAATTCCGGAACTCAACGAATTATCTGAAAAATACAAAGATAACAATGTTCTATTTTTAGCTCCATCTCTAGATGATGAAGCTGATCTCACAAAGTTTTTAGAAAAACATGAGTTTTCTTACAAAGTAGGAGCCAATCAGAATAAACTAATGAGTGATTTTAGAGTATTTGCATTTCCTACACATATTGTAATTGATGCACAAGGGATTATACAAACTGTACTAATGGCTAGTCCTGATATAAAGACTAAAGAAGAATTAATGGCTACTATTGATAAATATATAAGCAAAGATTAAGAGGAAGAAAAAACAATCCCCTTTCTAAAAAGTTTGAGTAGCTAGTCATTTTATATAACTTGCTGCTCAAACTTTTTTTTTATGCGTTATTATATTATCTCTGGTGAACCATCTGGTGATTTGCATGGATCTAACCTCATCAAATCAATCAAAAAATTAGATTCTCAAGCTACCATAAGAGCTTGGGGAGGTGATTTGATGCAAACAGCTGGAGCAGACTTAGCCAAACACTACAGAGATCTAGCTTTCATGGGAATTTGGCAAGTACTCAAGAATTTAGGGACTATCCGTAAAAACTTCCGTTTCTGTGAGGCTGACATCCAAGAATTTGCACCAGACACGCTTATCTTAATCGACTATTCTGGCTTTAATTTGAGGATAGCTCGATGGGCTAAGGAGCAAGAGTATAAGGTTATTTATTATATCTCACCTCAAGTTTGGGCAACTAGAGAGAAACGTGTTCGAAAAATAAAGCAGTATGTCGACAAAATGTTTGTCATCCTACCCTTTGAAAAAGAGTTTTATGCTAAACATGAATATCCTGTTGAGTATGTAGGTCATCCTTTGTTAGACGTAGTTCAGCAATTTCAACCTAATCCTGATTTCAGAACATCACAAAAACTAGGTAATCAACCAATCATAGCCTTGTTGCCAGGCAGCCGAAAACAAGAAATTTTAGCTATGCTCAATGTCATGCTGAGTCTAGTTCCATTATTCCCAGATTACCAATTTGTTATAGCAGGAGCACCATCTATGCCTCCTAGCTTCTATCAGCAGTTTACACAACAATACTCACAAGTGACCTTAGTCGAAAATCAGACTTATGATCTTTTGTCCAATAGTCATGCAGCTTTAGTTACGTCAGGAACAGCCACACTTGAAACAGCTTTATTCAAAGTACCTCAAGTGGTTTGCTATAAGGCAAGTGCTCTGCTCTACCATGTTGTGAAACGTATTATAAAAATACCTTATATTGCTATTGTTAATCTTATTGTAGGAAAAGAGATTGTCAAAGAGTTGATCCAACATGAACTCAATACAGAGCAACTCCAAACAGAGCTTTCTAAACTTTTGGAAGGAACTGCTAGAATAGAGCTGCTCACAGAATATGACCACTTGCACAAACTATTGGGTTCTTCAGGAGCATCTGACCGAGCAGCTAAAGGGATTTTGGACTTCCTAGAAAATAAAAAAGAGCTACCCGAAGGCAACTCTTAAAGTATAAAAAGTAGTGTAGTGTATACTCTTCTATATTAGTTGATAATCACCAACAAAATCGTTTTTCAATGCACCTTCTTCATCCAATAACCATTTTAAAGCCATACGTTTAGGCACAGGAACTGTATCTACTTTTGCATAAGTTCTAAATACCATATCCCAAACTGGAGAAGTTACTCCATGGTTCATTTCTGGGTTTCTAAAATGGTGATAAAAATGATGCTTACGCAAATAAGCAGCATATCCATGTGGAGGGGCGTGTGTATGTGCACGTTTGTGGACTACCTCATATACTAAGTACATAGATATGACACCAAAAGAAAACACAAACCCATTAAGAATTCCAAATGGTAAAGCAAACAATAAAGTCGTTAGACCTAGGATTATAAATGCTCCAATTACTTTCTTGTAAAAAGGTGCAAAATAATGTCCTTCTCGATGGTGCCTTAAATGTTCTTTAGTAAACTCCATTCTTCCTTTAGGTTTATGCCCTAAGAATCTATGAATTGTATACTCTAAAAACGTCCAAAAAAATACGCCTCCTAAAAAAATAGCTACTTGTAACATGATTTTTGAATAAATTGGGATGAATAAATTAATTGAATACTACGTGAATTAATCACATCCCAACTTGCACAAAAATTACTCCAATATTAGTATTTTTTGTATGTAATTTTGATCTTTCGTTTGCACTTTCATCAAGTAATATCCTTGAGGCAAATCTCTGATGTATAAAGACTTTTCGTCATGCCAGATCTGAATCGGTTTACCTGCAATTGTTAACAATTGAGCAGTCCAATTTTGGACGGCAGTATTTATTTCTAATTCCAAAAAATTATTTACTTGAATAGGATTTGGATAAACTTTTAGGCTTTGCTGACTAGCAATTGCTTTTACTCCAATCAATGAAGTTGAAGTATCTTGGTGGATAACACCTACTGCATCTAAATCAAACCCTCCTGTCTGAAAGGCTGTTTTCCAAGGATCATTAATTATAACGCCTCGGCTATCTCTAGTAGCAAAACGATCTTCTATACAACCTACTACATCTATCACACGAACATGTGTTACAGCATCTACATCTAATCCAACAGAATCTTTAAGTTCTTCTAGATCAAAAGGAGTTCCATAACCTGCACTGTACTTTCCTGCCAAGTTATAAACCTTAGTAGCATCTACACTTCCAAAACCATTTACCTGTGTAGAAGTATCGGTATTAGAGATTGCTGCAAAACGCACAAATCGATGCCCATCAGAACTAACTTCTACCAAACCTAGCTCCAAAAAAGTGTTATTAAAAGCATTCTCAAACACAGCAAAATCAGGCCCTACACCATTTTGGATAGGGTTCTCAAAAGTCAATGTAGCACTCCCTCCATCTCCCAAACTAACTGCCCAACCATCAGATTTAGCAGTTGCATTATTTAGAGTCATAGACGCCTTAACTTTTCCTTGAGTTGTATCTGATATATCTACATATCCACTATCTACTATAGCTTTTGTGGCCCAAGCCACAAATATAGAGGAGTCTTTGTGTATAGCTGTAGTCCCTGCTTGGCCGGCAGGTGGGGCAAATTGAGCTTGCATCCAATTAGAATACAAACTCAATAAAGCTATCCAAATTACTATTCGCATAATTAATTATTGCTTTACAAACATTTGTGAGCCAATAGCTTTACCATCTGCTTTCCATACAGTCAAAATGTAACTACCATTCACTAAACGACGTACATCAACTGTAGAGCTTAAAGCATCAAGGCTTTGTGCAGCTACCAATTTACCTTGTATATCATGCAAAGTCAGTGCTGAAGGCTGCGTTGTTGTGTTTACAGTTATAAAATCTGTGGTTGGGTTGGGATAAATAGAGGTGATGACGTTTTGTACATCTTGTGCGACCATTGTTGTTAATCCTGTTGTTATATTATCATAAACTATATCAAGCACTTCTGGTGAATAACCAACTTGAAAGGAATCTACGGGGGTTCCTGCAAAATTATAAACAATACCCTTGTTCAAGTTTTGGTTTCCAAACTCAATTAGACTTACAAATATACGATTTTGAACGCTATCTACAGCAAATCCAAACCCATTTCCAATTGGGATAGATACAATATTTGTCTGAATAGCAGTATTATTAACTATATCAAAAACTCCAATTCCACCATTAAAAGGCAACATCCAATAATCTCCCTCTCTGAAGATTGTTGGTCCATAAAAGTTATACTCTAAAGTAACAGAGCTGCTAACGGTGCTTTTAGCTTGTGTATTGACATTATAAGAAGAGATCGTATTACTAGTCTTATTTAAGGTATAAATAGCAGTATCTCCAACATTTATCAAACGTCCTATTTCATCTCCATTTGTAGATAAAGTCTCATTACGCAACCAAGACATTGTAGTTAAATCAACTACCGCTAAATAGCCTAGAGTGTCCTGATAAGACGCATTAGCACTATTTTGAACAATATAAAGATCATCCCCAATCACTAACATATCCTTTGCTGGCTTTGTTATCTCTGGAATACTATCTAAATAAGTTAATGTATTTTTATCAAATACTCTTAAATTATTGTTAGAAGAACCATACCAATTACCTACCAATAATTTACTATCTGCCAACGTCAAATGAATAGTACTTGGAGCCCCAAACTGTGCAGCAGCTATGCGCTGATTGGTCTGCAAATCAATTTTGACAATACTGTCTTGAGCAGCTACATAAACATAGCGACCATCCTCAATCAATATATCTTGTACAGAGTTGGTCTTTATGGTATCTAGAGAAGTGTAAACCTCTGTGGCAGGATCATAAATACCTACATTGGCAAAATCAACGGATGAACCATAAAGGCCACCATTAACAACGACTAGCTTTTGGGCTAAAATAGAACTGGAAAAAACAAGGCAAAAAATGCTTAAACTCAACCAAGATTTCATAAGAATCTGTTTTTTTAGTTAAAAAATGTCTGGTTGGTCCAACTAAATCAAATGCTTTACATAGGAGCAATTCTTTGAGTGCTCTCCATATGCATTCTCTTTAGCTAAACCTCTATCCTCGAAGGTTGCTAACAACAATATTTAGGTAGGTCTCCTGACTTATAGCATTTTATGTTGTCCTTCCCATTTTATACAGTGGACTGCTAGAACATAAAACTTGCAAAGCAAACTTTGCCGCTATTTACAGTTGCGGGCCAGCTCAGGATTTGCACCTGATTCCCTTTTAAGTTAGATAGACAAGCATCTATCTCAACACCTATTTGTTGGCGCTTTCTTACGCAGGGGCAAAAATAAAACCTTTCGGAACAAATCCGAAAGGTTTTTAAGTTATTTAGCAACTAAAGCTAAACTTATTTTTAAATGCCTGTTCTTTAAACTATTAAGCAAAATGTATTTTTGTTTTGGTATAGGCTGTCCATTTAGTATCATCTAGTTGAGCTTCTGCTTCTAATATATACTCCGAGCTTACCCCCTTGAAAGATTTAGCTAATCCAACTACCCCTCTATGCAAAAAGCTCTTAGAAGAACGTGTATCCATTGCTGATTTTACAAAATCAAAATCCATTTTGAATAGGATCTTCTGACCTTGATCTTTATCAACTGCAAATGGCTCTACATACTCCCATGTTCCCATATGGTACTCATCTATCCGTTTATTTTCGCCTCTACCTCTAGTATAAACTTCTATTAAGCGCATTTTCAAACCAATTACTTGTTGTGGGCGCATAGAAGTAACTTCTATTTCTCCATTAAGCGTTTTTACATCTTTAGGATAACTCTCTAACACGTGCAACCTCAATTTTGCTCCTTCTATCCCAAACCATTTTTTTACTCTTCCAAACATATATTTATATGATTCTAATTATTTTTAATATTTGCTAATTACTAGTATTAACAGCAAAACTAATCTTCTAAGTTCCCCAATTAGCGAAGCTCACAAGCAGCTTTAGCTGAAAGCTACAAAAAAAGCTGCTAACCTTTCAATAGGTTAACAGCTTTATCTCATTTCTGGTTGATTTATTTATAGAATAAATTTTCATTTCTTATTTGTCTTCATAAATTCTGGAGCAGTCCCCCCTTCTATACTTATACTATTAACTTCGAAAGCTCTATTTATATACCACTCACTCAGCTTATATACCAAATACTCAAAGGGGATGAATTCACTTGCTTAATTCATTTTTTTACATTATTTTTGTGTTGTCACAAAACTACCATTTATGAAAAAAAATACATTACTACAAATAGGACTAGTCTTAGGGCTGATATTGCTAATAAATTATCTATGTATTGGAACAAGTGAAAGCTTTTGGGCAGCTCAAATGTCACATAACAAAGAGTGGGCAGTAATGTTATACAAACAACCTAGATCGTTGCATCATGCTCCTGACATTGTGGTTTATCAGCAAAAAAAAGGTAGTAACGCTAAGCAATATGTACAGCAAATAAGGCTTACAGAAGATGATCGAGTAGAATTAGGTTATGAGATTCAATGGAAAAATGATGAAGAGGCTGTCCTAAATATACTTTGCGAAACTTGTATGCATGATATCCGTGCATTTAGCATAAGATTGGGTGATAGCCCTAACTTAAGCAACCTTTCTCTAGACAGCCTAAACTTATTGAAAGACAGAAGTATTAATGCTCAAATAGATGAAATCAACAATCGTTTTTAGTCTTATTGTTTTAATATCTTCGTGGAATTTCATACTTGAAGCACAGACCAATGATTCTTGCCTAAACTTATATCATCTAGCTCCTTCCAATATTGCTACTATTTGTCAAGTTAATGCAGTTTCAGGCTTAAATATAAGAGCTAAACCTTCCATTTCTGCAAAAAAAATAACAGCAATTCCTTTCAAAAAAAGGTAACTGTTCAGTCCTCCAGTCTTTCGATCTCAAAAGAAGACACCATAGCTAATAAGATTGGATTATGGGTATATGTATATTATAAAGGCAATAGTGGTTATGTTTTTGATCCCTACTTAGATAAGTTGTATTCTATTGGATTATGGACTGAACATGATTTTGAATCTACTATTCTTATTGAGCAACCTTATTATGAAATTTTTAGGCAAGATTCTCTTGCTCAAAAGAAAAAGGCTACTTCTACTGACAATTTTAACATCCAAGCTGTAAATACTCAAAAATATTTTATGCTTCCTAGTTCTGCATCATCTATATACAAGAGTTATTTGGAATTAAATGTTACTCAAGGATTTAGAAGATGGAACTATCAACCACAGCATCAAACAGCACAACATTCGTCAGTTATGTTGCTTAGTGCTCCATTTCTAAGAAATAGAACAATTAAAGGGCAGTATAAACATTTGACCAATGGACCTGTAGACTACACTCTTTTTAGTGCAGATTTGGATGGGGATGGGATTTCAGATCAGCTACATTTTGCAGAGTGCACCTCTAGTGTTGATTATACTATAAGCAGTCTATATTTGAGTTCCTATTCTACTCAATATCCTGTTTTATACACAATCAATAGTTGGGATTAGCTTCTTTTCTCTGTTACTTTTATTAAATGCTCTTCCATTATCTGTTTTTGTTGCTGAATAGATTCTTGATGAATAGCATTGATAATATGTTCTATAAACTCCTTTGATACGCCCAAATCATCAGCCTTTCCTGTACGCATTTTATACATTTCGGCCCATCGTTCCATTTGCAAAATACTAATATTGTTGTCCTTTTTGTATTCACCTATATTTCTGACGACCTCCATACGTTGAGCCAACAGCTTTAAAATCTGGAGATCAATACCATCTATCTGCTTGCGTAATGTCTCTAATTGGCTATTGAAAATAGGATCACTGCTATACTCTTTTCTATAAACAAGTTTCATCAAAGTCTCATTCAACTCAACAGGATTCAATTGCTGCTGAGCATCGCTCCAAGCACAAGTAGGATCTATATGTGCTTCAATCATCAAACCATCAAAATTCAAATCCATTGCTTCCTGACTCACTTCATAAATCAAGTCCCTCTTTCCTGCTATATGACTAGGATCACAAATAACCTCCAAACCAGGCACTCTACGACGCAACTCTATTGGAATCTCCCACTCTGGCTTATTTCTATATTTATCAGAATTGTATACCGAAAAACCTCTATGAACAGCCGCTAGTTTCTTAATTCCAGCTTGGTAAATGCGCTCTATAGCCCCTATCCAAAGTTCTAAATCAGGATTGACAGGATTTTTGACCATGATAGGAATATCTATCCCTTTCAGAGCATCTGCAATATCTTGTACAGCAAACGGATTAACAGATGTTCTAGCTCCAATCCACAAAATATCTACCCCCGCTTTTAGGGCTAATTCTACATGAGCTGCATTTGCAACTTCTGCACAAACGGGTAGGCCAGTTAGTTTGCCTGCCATAATCAACCAAGGCAATGCCTCCTCTCCCAAGCCTTCAAAGGAATTTGGGCGTGTGCGAGGTTTCCAAATTCCAGCCCTCAAGATATGGGCTCCTGCATTTGCGACTGCTGTAGCGGTCTGCAACACCTGCTCTTTTGTCTCAGCACTACAAGGTCCTGCTATCACAATAGGGTGAGCATCTTTCAAGTGTTCCCACCCCCAATTTTTTATATTAATAATATCCATAGCTAAATATGCTCTAATTCTCTAAAGTCTTTATCTATTTGGTAGCTTTTTCTTTCTAAAAAGAAGAATGCGAAAGTATACAAAAGTAACAAGTTTTCAAATAAATAGTTTTCAATTTTTACTGAAAGTTTTGAATAAAAATAAAAATTCCTATTTGAATCCCAAAAAAATGAGTATTATTGTATACAATACTTAAGTTATTTTTAAAGAACTAGCATACTAATTTCATTATGTTTGGAAGTAAAAAAAAACTGGACAGAACGCCTAAGAGAAAGACTTACAGAATATGTAGACAAACGGTTTGAAGACTACAGAGGGCAAATAGCCTTAGATCTTTCTAGAGGTTTAGCTGGTCTTGCTGGCTTAGTTGCTATCTGGACGATCGGAATCATTTGTTCTGTCTTTGTAGGAATTGCTTTAGCCTTGTTTTTGGCTTGGGGTCTGAGTTTTTGGATTGGTCAATTTGCTTACATCGTAAGCTTTTTCACCATTGCTATCGTTTTTTTAGGGATTGCATACTTCATCATTCAACACAAGGAAAAATACATAGAAGACCCTGTGTTTAAGATCATGAGTAAAACACTTCGTAGTCCTGAATTTTGGGGATTGGAAGATAAAAATGAAGTAAAAGAAGCTACAGATAAGGAACTCATCAAAATGGATGAGCCCCAAACAGCCGAAAATGACAATGATCAATCTACTACAGATGAGCCTATAGACCCTAATCTACAATCGTAGGTTTATTGTCAGAATAAATAACTTGGTAGTAATCAGCTTGATCAAATTTAGTAACAAATACTTCTGTACGTCGATTAAGTTGATGCTCATAAGTTGTACATTTGTCACATTTTATTTTAGGACGATACTCACCATATCCTACAGCTTTTATTCTATTTTCTGCTATTCCTTTTGATACTAAATAGGCCTTAGCATTTTTAGCTCTATTATCAGACAACTCTTCATTATAACTATCAGAGCCACGCTTATCTGTATGTGAAGATAGTTCTATCTTCATGCTCTTAAACATGTTCATCACCTTCACTAAATCATCTAAATCTTTAGATGCATCTGAACGAATATTAGCTTTATCATAGTCATAGAATATATTCTTCAGCTCAATAAGATCTCCTTCCTTAATACTTTCTGTCAACTCATTTCCTCCTACATATAAGGGTTCTCCTACACGGTCAAACCCAGGAGTCATCAATAACTCCATTTGCACAGAAGTACAATTGCCATCTAACAAAGAAATCACCTTACTATCCGCTATAAATCGCTGTTTTCTAGATTTGACAATATATTCACAACCACACTCCAAAGGAAAGCCAAATCGCCCATCTTTACCAACTGTTTGAATTTCTTCTTCTCCAGTACAACGGTTCAGTACAAAGACTTTAGCATTAGGTAATGGCTTTTGGTACTCTTTATTCAATACAACCCCAACTAAAAATGGATTTTCTTTAGAAAACTCTACATTTGGATTAATTTGAGCAATAGGAATAGGTGGTAAATCCGAATTCACCTGTACTTGAGGCATACCTTCTTCATCTCGACTTACAATCCACTCAGGCAATCCTGAGTTATTTAACCCTATACAATACTCATCAAGATGATCACGCTCCCTAAGCATTGTGAAATACTCTAAAGTCGTTCTATATCCTTCTTTCCTAACTTCTATTACATAATTATCTCCAGCACGAAGTTTATACTTTATTAAACCTTCTTTATTGGTTTCTGTACTATCCAATGCTTGTACAGCATATTTATCTTTGCTTGCAGTACTAAGCTCATCTGCAGGTGTAAGAGTCAAAATCATAGTTTTACCCTCAATCTCTCCCAATTCATTTTTTTGTTTGACAGATATATTGTGTGCATAAGCACTTACTCTACGAATCGTCAAATGGGCACCTTCTATACGCTGACTAGTGTGCTTATCAAAAATACAAAGATCAATAGGTAATACAGGTAATGGTTTTACATCATCAAAGCCTTCTGGAATGTCAAACCTAAAGATATCGTCCTCTCCCTTACCACCATCTCTATCTGAAGAGAGATATCCAGATTTTTCATCTGCATGCAGAATAAAACCAAAATCGTCGTTTTTAGAATTAAGTGGTGCACCTACATTATAGGCATAAGACCAAGTAGTATCTGGATGATTGGTAGATTTGACAGCCATAAACATATCTAAGCCTCCCAAACCTAATCCTCCATCAGAAGAATAGTACAAGGTACCATCAGCATGTATAAAAGGAAAAACTTCGTCACCTGGAGTATTAATATAAGGTCCTAAATTGAAAGGTTTCCCCCATTGTCCACCATTCCAATAGCAACCATATAAATCCATACGGCCATATCCTCCTTTTTTGTTACTAGCAAACACCAAAATGCGTTCGTCTGGAGATAATGCTGGATGACAATAATCAAATTCGCTAGTATTAAACGGGAGTTCCTCTACATTAATCCAATCTTCGCTTTCCTGATCCTTGTCTGCACTATATATTTTTAGTTTGGTAGTTCCATCTTTACTTTTTCCACGTTGACCTTTGTTGTAGTTACTTCTCGTGAAAAAGATCATATCTTGATCCTTTGTAAAAGTGACAGGCCCTTCATGATACTTAGAGTTTAACTGATCTGAGAATGGCACTAAATCAGATAAAGTACCATCATCAGACTCTTTTGCATAGAAAAGGTTCATATACCCATCTCCCAACCATCTATCTTTTAGGTTTGATTTTTCATTATTAGATACAAAGACTAACCCATCCTTGTAGTACATAGGACTGAAGTCATATTTCTCACTATTGATAGGCTCTGAAGGAGTCACTTCAACAGCTCCAATAGCTTTGATTTCTTCTATAAGAAAAGTTGCACGCCAACCTTTTTCTGCTCTATCATCATAAGACTTGCCATTGGCAGCTTCTTTTAGCTTATCATCACACATTTTATAGTACTGCCTTGCTCCTCTAAAATCTCCGTTTCTTTGTAAGGCTTGAGCATAGTAATAATAATTGAGTGGATCTACATTTTCACGAGCAGATAGTACCCCATATGTTTTTTCCGTATTTTTTTCATCTCCAATTTTTCGATAACTCTCTCCCAATTGCTCTAAAGTACCCGTCTTTAGCTTAGTTAGGTTCTTATTTTTAAAATACTCAACATACTTTGCATAAGCTTTATTTTTGTAGGCTTTATCAGCTGCCTTGCCTCCTTCTTGAGCATACAATAATGGAGTCAAAAATACTAAGAGTACTATATATATTAAAATCTTCATTTATCACATTTGATTTAACCATTGGTCTTACATTCCTCTACTGTCCATTATACGAAAAACAAGCCAAAAACAGTTAAAAACCCTTAAAAGAAAAATCTTGGATTATGCATTTTTTCTGCCTTCTTCATCATACAGAATTCTAACATCACCTCTAAACTGCCTGCATTATATTTTTGTAATCGACTAATTGAAAAATCATAAGCAAAAGCAATCTTAAATTGAGGTGCCACTTTCCACATAAGCATTCCATCTACAGAATCACCTAAACGATAGGTTACCCCAAATAAGAATTTATCAAAGAACACAAAACTCACATTAATATCCATATCAAATGGAGCATTCACTACATACTTAAGCAATAAGTTTGGTTGGATTCTAACTTTCTTAGATATAGCAAAAGAGATACCTCCCATAGCATAAAAATGTGGCTCAAATTTAGGTTCTATAGTGCCAAAAGTCCCAGCATTTGTGGTTGGATTCAAATCCAATTTATTCCTAAAGATATGTGGTGTAGAAATACCTACATAGCCATTTTTAGCTTGATAATATAGTCCAGCTCCAAAATTTGGGACAAGCTTGCTAGCAGCTACATCAGGTATTCTAGAATCTACCATATCTGTAGGCTTGGCATCGCCCCAACGCATTTGCATCAAATAAGCAGACCCTCTAATACCAATGCTCAAGGTAGATTTGTTTTTGAAAAGAATTTTATAATTATAACTCGTTTCAAAATCCCATCTATCTGTCAAACCAATTCGATCATTGGTAATAGTAAGTCCCAGTCCTATCCTACGATTCCAAACAGGTGCATGCACATTAAGTGTTGCCGTTTGAGGGGCCCCTTCTATTCCTATCCATTGTCTACGATAAATGGCCGAAATACAAAAATCGCCAGTGCTACCCGCATAAGCAGGGTTGTAATACAAGCGATTGAACATAAACTGAGTGTAATGAGCATCTTGCTGTGCCCAACTACTATAGGTTATTGATAACAGTATAATAAGTATAAAATATCGCATACACATGCTTTTTTTTTAAAACCTACAACTAATCCAATATTCGAATTAGTTGTAGGTAAATCTATAATTTTTATCGTCTCAACTCAATATATCCTTGCTTAGTGGTATTATCTTGTAATACTAAGATATAGAAATATGTAGCATCAGGGAGTGGTCTCCCTTTATGAGTTCCTTCCCAGTTGTTTCGGTAATTATCAGTCTCGTACAATAAGTCACCCCATCTGTTATAAATATACAACTTGGCACCTTCATAACCAATCAAACAAGGAATCTCTAAACGATCATTGCTCCCATCTTGATTTGGTGTAAAAATATTAGGTACTGTACAAGTGTTCTCACCTTGTATATTTAAGGTTACTAATGCTGTATCACAAGTATTCACAGGACAGTTAGGATTGCATAATTGATATACAAAACTTTGGTCGCTTGTGACCCCAGTCAAATTAACATCAAAATCACCACTACCCATATCGGTCAACACTCCAGATCCTAATCCTGTGGTAACATTCAATGTCCAGTTTGCATTCCATGTGTCATTACCAACCACATTAATACTTGTATCTAGATTTGTATAATACAAGGTATATGCATCAGCATTGGCCTGAGGTACATCTTCTACCGTCACAATTATTGTATCAGTATCAAAACCTCCACATGCAGCACTTACAGACCATACAAATATATTGTCGCCAATAGCTAAATTAGTCACAGATGTATTTGCACTATTCATATTTATAATCGTAGCCGATGAAGTTGTAGTCCATTGTCCGCTCAATCCACCTGAATTAGCAGATAAACGAGTAGAATCTTCTCCACACAAGCTTTGATCTTGGCCAGCATCCACAACTAATGTAATGCTTTGTATAGTCACTCTTGTCATGCTTGAGATTATCTCACAATTTCCTATCTGGACACGTACATAATAATCACCAGAATCTGCATAAGTTGTGTTGTTAATAATCAAAGTCTCTCCTGCTCCTACATAAGCTCCTGTACCAGCACGGAACCACTCATAAGATGTTGCTCCTGGCACAGTTGGAACAGATAAGGTAACACCATCACCCAAACATGTTGGACTAGAATTACTTGCGGTAATAGACTGCCCTACATTCACAGTAACATAAATAGAGGTATCTGCAGACTGACAACCTGTAGCCGTATCTACTAAATACACAGTATACAATCCAGTATTAAGAGCATTTGCAGAAGGTGTCACTAAAGGACTTTGTATAGATGAACTAAAGTTATTTGGTCCTACCCAATTATACATATAATTAGGATTAGAAGAGGTTGCGGTTAAGCTGATAGAATCCCCTTCACAAACTGCTGAATCTCCTGAAACGTTAGGCATTGGCAATATTATACCTGGGTTCAATTGTATACTAATAGTATCTGTACAACCATTAGCATCCTCTGCAGTTATAGAATAAGTTCCTGCTCCTAAACCTGTAGCTATTGGACCGTTTTGCCCATTAGACCAATCATAATCAAAGTTTCCTGCACCACCACTAGCATCTACAGTAATAGTTCCGTCATCTACACCCAAACAATTAGGGTCTGCACTACTCACCACTGTAAGTGCTATTACAGGTGGGGCAGATAATATTATAGAATCAATGGCAACACAACCATTCGCATCTATTACTTCGATACTATAGGTCCCTGCTAGTAAATTGGTCACTTCATCAGTAGTAGCTCCACTCATAACTGAACCATTCTGCATCCATATATAAGTATAATTAGGTGTACCATCTGAAACATCTGCAGTAATAACTCCATCTTGAGCACCATGACAACTAATAGAATCTGTTATTACCAACTCAACCTCTAGACTATCTGGTTGATTAATAAATACTGAATCTACAGCCATACAACCGTTCAAGTCAGTAACTGTAACATAATACATTCCTGACGTTAGGTTTGATGCAGTATCTATTGCTGTGTTATTGCTCCATGCATAAAAGTAAGGACTTACTCCTCCTGTACCTATAACAATAGCTTCTCCATCATTACTTCCAGCACAAGACAGATCTGTAAAGGCATCAATTGCAGCATTGACAGGAGAGGGTTCATTTATTGTAATAACCTCCACAGCCACACAACCTATAGAATCTGTAACTACTACAGTATAACTACCAGCAGATAAACCAGATATAGCATCTGTATTCCCTGTAAATCCATTAGGACCTGTCCAACTATAGTCATATCCACTAGCAAATGGAACACCTCCAGTTACAATCACACTAATTTCACCATCACTAGCTCCATTACAACTTATAGGTTCACCATTATAATTACTAGTTATAGAACCTTGTAATGCTATCGAATTTGGTGGATCTACCACTACTGTTGTAGTGTCCATGCAACCATTAACATCTGTCACCGTAACTGTGTATGTATTTGGAACCAAACCATTAGCACTTGCAGTAGTCTGCCCTCCTGCTATTGCATCCCAAACAAAACTATAACCACTAACTCCAGAAGTTCCTCCTATAGCACTTGCTATAGCAGTAGCCGTTCCATTCCCATTACATGGTATTGGTATAGAAACAATAGCACTTGCTACCACCACAGTTGGTTCATCAAGGAATATATCTGTTGTATCTGTACAGCCATTAGCATCTGTTACAACTACAGTATGAATACCTGCACCTAAACCACCTACAGTATCTGTACTTGTAGTTGATCCAGAATAATTCCACTCATAATCATAATTAGCCGTTCCTCCAAAAACAATCACCTCTATAGCTCCATCATTGGCTCCATTACAACTTATATCTGCTCCAGCGTAATCTGATATTACATCTAAGTCAATATCCAAACTATCTGGTTCATCTATCTCTACACTATCAACACCTATACAACTATTAATATCTGTAACAGTAATCGTATAGATACCTGCTCCCAAACCTGTTGCTTGAGCGGTAGTTTGACCATTACTATCATTCCACAAATATCCAGCAATACCAACTGAACTAATAGGATAAACAGTTGCATCCCCATCAGTCTCTCCAGCACAATCTACATCTTGACCAATCATATTTAGAACTAAAGGTGATGGCTCATCTATTGTTATGGTTTCGACTGCTATACAACCTAATGAATCAGTAATAACTGCAGTATAAGTACCCGCTTCTAATCCAAATATAGAATCCGTACTTGCTACAAATCCATTAGGGCCTGTCCAATCATAAGTGTAACTAGGGTATCCTCCTGACACAATCACACCAATCTCTCCATCACTTGCTCCATTACAACTTATATCCTCTCCATTATAATCGCTGTAAACAGTGTCTTGCACCGTCATTAAGTTTGGTGCATCAATAAATACTGTTGTAGTGTCCATACAACCATTAGCATCTGTCACCGTAACTGCATAAGTACCTGCAATAAGTCCTGTAGCATCTGCCGTAGTTTGACCATTTGCGGCTGCATCCCATTCATAAGTATAACCGCTAGCTCCAGAAGTTCCTCCTGTAGCACTTGCTATAGCAGTAGCCAATGTAGCGCCATTACAAGATATTGGTACAGAAACAATAGCATTTGCGATTACTACAGTCGGTTCATCAAGGAATATATCTGTTGTATCTACACAACCATTAGCATCGGTAACTATCACTGTATGTAGACCCGATCCTAAGCTACCAACTGTATCTGTAGTTGTACTTGTTCCAGAAAAATTCCATTCATAAGTATAATTAGCCGTTCCTCCAAAAACAATCGCCTCTATAGCTCCATCATTGGCTCCATTACAGCTTATATCGGCCCCAGCATAATCTGAGATTACATCTAAGTCAATATCCAAACTATCTGGTTCATCTATGTCTATACTGTCAATTCCTATACAGCCATTAGCATCTACCACAGTTACAGTATAAACACCTACACCTAAGTTATTGGCCAAAGAATCAGTAGTAGTAGCTACTGTCCACAGATAAGAATATCCTCCTGTTCCTCCTATCACATCTACAATAGCTAGACCATCTGTGCCACCAGCACAAGATACATCTGCAAAAGTATCTATTGAAACATCTACAGGATCAGGCTCATCTATTACTATAGTTTCTGTTACCATACAACCCAAGGAATCATATACTTCCACAGTATAAATACCAGGTTCTAAACCAAATATGGAGTCTGTACTTGCTGTATAACTACCAGGTCCTGTCCAGATATAAGTATAACTAGGATACCCTCCTGTGACAATCACACCAATCTCTCCATCTGTAGAATCTGCACAACTAATATTTTCTCCATTGTAATCACTGTAAACAGTGTCTTGTATAGTCATTAGGTTTGGTGCATCTATAACAACAATCCCTAATTCCCCGCAACCATTAGCATCTTGAACGACAACAGCGTATGTTCCTGCTGCCAAACCTGTAGCAGTGGCTGTTGTCTGACTTGCAGCATTGGAATCCCATGAATAAGTATATCCCCCCACTCCAATTGTCCCACCTGAGACACTTGCTATAGCTGTTGCTTCCAAAGGATTAGTACATGATAAAGGAACTGCATTTACAACACTAACTGTAATAGCTGAAGGTTCTGTAACTGTAGCCGTAGTAGTGACTGAACAACCATTATAATCAGTAACAGTCACATCATAAGTTCCTGCTGCCAAACCTGTAGCACTTGCTGTAGTTTGACTACCAGTATTAATATCCCAAGCATAAGAATAAGTTCCTAAAGATGGGTCAGGGGTTCCTCCTGAAGCTATTGCAATAGCCACACCTACTGAATCTCCATTACAAAATGTTTCTATACTATCTGTAGTAATAACTATAGGGCTAGGTTCAGTGATAACTACAATAACTGAGTCTTCACAACTATTGGCATCAATAACTCTTACTGTATAAGTACCTGCTACTTGATTTATTGCAGTTCCGCCTACTAATCCAACTGGATTGAAACCAGCACCACTCCAAGCGTAGGTAAATGCTCCCGTTCCACCACTTCCACTTACGGTAGCCTCTCCATCAGGCAAGGACACTCCTGCACAGCTTAAATGTATAATAGTATCAACAACACCAACTACAGGAGTTGGGTCACCTATTGTTATAGTCTCCGAAATACTACAACCTAATGAATCGGTCACAATTACGGTATAAACTCCAGCTTCTAGGCCCCCAATAGAATCTACATTACTAGTAAAGCCATTAGGCCCTATCCAATTGTAGGTGTAACCACTAATCCCAGGAGTTCCTCCAACTACTGATACTCCTATAGAGCCATCTGCAGAATCTGCACAACTTATAGGGAACCCATTATAATCACTATATATAGTATCTTTTATAAATAAAGTGTCAGCAGGGTCTATAGTTATATTTCCAATAATTGAACAATTGTTAGAATCGACTACAAATACTTGGTAAGATCCAGGTGTTAAACCTGTAGCAACAGCAGTAGTTTGACTACCTGCATTAATATCCCATAAATAAGTATAGCCTGGCACTCCACCTGCTCCAATAGCAGTTGCAATTGCATTAGAATCGCCTACACAAGATATTGGTAAAACCTCTGTCATTGTCACGGATACAGCAGAAGGCTCTGTGAGTGTAACAGAAGCAGTATCAGAACAACCATACTGATCACTCACTGTAACTACAAAAGTACCTGTAGAAAGGTTTTGAGCCGAATCTACAGCTTGATTACCTGCATTAGCATCCCATAAGTAAGTATAGATTGTAGACGCTCCAACTATGGTAGGACTACCACCAGTAGCTGAGGCTTGAGCAGCACCATTAGATGTTTGTCCATTACAGGCTACTCCATATCCATTGACAAGGGAGGTGACAACGGCAGAGGCTATTACAGGACTAGGTTCTATTATTTCACCTATTCCCACTACAGAACAGCCATTGGCATCTGTTATAGTTACTTGATGTATTCCAGCTGCTAAACCTGTTGCTATCTCTGTGGTTTGCCCTCCGGCACTAGCTCCCCATTGATAATTGTATGCTCCTGAAATAGGTGTTCCTCCTGTTCCATATATACTCAATACTCCATCAATAGAGCCGTTACATGTAGTAGTATCCAAGAAGCTAATAAAGATATTACTTGAATCAATAACTAAAGGAGTAGTTGGTTCCATTATATCTACCGAATCAATAGCTACACAACCATCACCATCTGTAACAGTTACATAGTATCTCCCTGCAGTTACGTCTATCAAACTATCTTTCTTATCCCCATTACTCCACTCGTAAGTATAAGGAGTACCTGCACCACCAAAACCTGAAGCTATTGCCAAACCATCACTACCTCCAAAACAAGATACATGAATTAATACTGTTATACTTCCCCCTACAGCGGTAGCTGGTTCTGCAATTACAGCTGTAGCTGTAGCTGTACAACCATTAAAATCAGTTATAGTAACTGCATGATTACCTACTTTTAGACCTGTAACTGTAGTTGTAGTTTGGTTATTGGCAGAAGCATCCCATAAATAAGTATAGCCCCCTACGCCTCCTGAAGCAGTGACAGATGCAGTACCAGTACTATCTCCTTTACAAAATACATTTGTTTGAAGAGCAATAGTGGCTGTAACAGCAGATGGTTCTGTTATGGAGACTGAACTTACCATTGTACAACTGTTGGCATCTGTTACCGTTACACTTTTCAACCCTCCATTCAAACCTGTCACTTGATCGGTAGTCTGTCCTCCAGCCCATAAATAGGTATAATTAGGAGAACCTCCTACTGCCACAACAGTCACCCCTCCATCGTTTGCGCCACTACAACTCACATCCGTTGCACCAGAGAAAGAAAGAGCTATTGCTGAAGGTTCTAAAATAAAGAAGGAATCTATTTTCTCACAAGAATTTCCATCAGTTACTGTTAAGATATACTTGCCAGCAACTAAATTAGTGATATTAGCTCCTGAATAAGATGTACTTCCTGGTCCTGTCCAAGAGTATGTAAGAAAAGGAGTCCCCCCAAATGCTACTACTGTTAAGAATCCATCATTTGCTCCATTGCAAGATACATCTTGGTAACTATCTAATACTATCTGAATAGCGTTAGGTTCTGTAATCACTGTTGTAGCAGTGTCTTCACAGCCTTTATCATCTGTCACCGTCACAGTATAAGTCCCTGCAGAAAGGGCGTTTATTGTATTTAAAGCTGGGCCTGACTGTCCGTTACTCCAAGCAGTATTGATATAAGGCAAAGTTCCTCCTCCTATAGAGACAGACAATGTCCCTGTAGAATCACCATTACATAATATAGATGAACTTCCAGAGAGCGTTGCGACTAATACTGGTGGCTCATATATCTCTACAGAATCAATGACTGTACAACCATCATTAGTTGTTACTGTGACATAATTCCATCCTACAGATAGACTAAATGCTGTATCTTGAGCCTCACCATTGCTCCATAGATAACTATAAGTACTTCCTATAGCTCCCCCAGAGCCCACAGCTACAGCTAACCCATCTGTACCTCCATTACAACTTATGTGTTGTACTGTGATAGGATTTATAAATACTGACACTATAGTAGCTGGCTCTGCTATTGTTACAAAACTAACTGCCGTGCAACTATTAAAATCACTAATAGTTACAAAATAACTACCTGCTTTAAGACCTGTAGCGGTTACTGTAGTTTGGTTATTGGCAGAGGCATCCCATAAATAGGTATAACCTCCTACTCCTCCTGAAGCTGTAATGGATGCGACTCCAGTGCTATCTCCCTTACAAAGTACATTTGTTTGAGACGCCAAAGTAGCTGTAACTATAGATGGTTCGGTAATAGTAACCGAACTTGTCATGGTACAACCATTACCATCTGTTACTGTCACTCCTGTAGTACCGCTACTCAATCCTGTAGCGGTAGCCGCAGTCTGTCCTCCAGCCCATAAATAGGTATAATTCGGGGTTCCTCCTGTAGGTACAACAACTGCTTCACCATCATTGCCCCCATTACAGTTTATATTAGCTAAGACAGTTGTTGTCATAGTAATAGCAGAGGGTTCGGTAATAGTAACAAAAGCTCCTCTCGCACAATTATTAGCATCTCTTATTACTACATTATAGTTACCTGCTGATAAACCAGTGACTGTTTGAGTTGTTGCAGAGCCAGCATTAGCACTCCATTGATAAGTTAATAATCCTGTTCCTCCTGATCCTTGCACAGTGACTTCACCATCACTACCACCATTACAGGTCACATCTTTTTGATTTAGAAATGTTCCTTGGAGCGGATCTGGTCCCACTAATACAACTGAAGCAGAATCTACACAAGATGCAGAGCCATAAGTTACTGTTACAGTGTATCTTCCTGGAGCTAAACTAAAAATAGTTGCAGAGCCTGAGCCCGTATTCCAAAGTAAACTACTGTAAGTTCCTGTAATATTAGCTTGAAATGCTCCATTAGAACCACCTGGGCAAGTTATTAAACTAACTGTATCTATTTTTATTGAGATAGAAGGAGGTGGGCCTATTATAGCAATAGCCGTATCTGTACAGCCATTGGCATCAATTACTGTCACCCCATAGCTTCCTTCTGCTAAACCTGTTGCGGTAGCTGCAGTTTGACTCCCCGCATTTAAATCCCAGATATAATCAAATGGTGAAACACCTCCCAATATTGGCATAACAGTAGCTGTTCCATCTATATTTCCAGGGCAAGATATATCTGTTTTTGATGTAATAGCTACATCATAAAACATAGGTTCTTCGATCAAGTAAAACTCTGTCATAGAGCAACCATTAGCATCTGTTATAGTTACACTATATGCTCCACTGGCCAAGCCTGTAGCACTACCAGTTGTACTAATTATAGCATTAGTTGCATCTGTCCATTGATATGAATAGGTTCCTGCTCCTGTACCACCAAGAGCTGTGATAACAATCATTCCATCTGCTACTCCATTACAAGAAACAGTGTCGTTGAATATGATGGTATCTACAGTTATAGGATCAGGTGCACTAATTACTATAGAGTCTTCTGCTGTACAACCTGTGGTATCAGAAGCTATTATTCCTACCAAATAAGTACCAGAAGTAAATATAGTGGCAACATCTGGCACTGAACCACTAGAAACAGGGCTACCTGTTCCAGCATCTACTATACCATAAGTATAAGAGGTGCTATATCCTCCAGAAGCACTAACAGCAATAGTACCATCTGAAGAAGTGTTACAAGTAAGATTTGTACCTGATAAAACTACAGTAGGATCATTGATTATAACCGCTACAGAATCTTCTAATTCACAAGAAGAGATTGGATAGAACTCTATATCATCTATTCCTAAATCACTACCTCCAAAACCAGTTGTTATATCAACAGAATGTATACATACTTGTGCAGTTGTAGCATTAGCAGAATACCATGTACTTGAGTGCTGCGCCCATCCTGCGGGGGGCAACGGAAGATCAACAATTGACAAAATTGGCACTCCGTTAACCTGTATTTCCACATCAGGTTGAGCAAATGGAGCTCCTGAGGTTAATATATTTTGGAACCAAGCTGAAAATTCATAGTCTGTATTCTCTGCTACATTTACTGTTTGGCACCAAATTTCTGTATTTGCAGTTGTTGCATCAGCATCTATTATCATAAACATACCACTACCTGGGTTTGTATGATCTAGTCCAACCCAATTACCTGGACTGTGGTAAATAGATGCATCTACATCAATTGTATAGTTCTGAAGGCCTAAAGGAGGTCCTACAAAAGTAGAAGGATCTATATAGTTAAAATTAGAATTAAACAAAGTATTTCCTAATTCAAAATCCCCATTAGCGATCAAATTAATACCGCTTGGAGGCAAGTCTACTCCTGCCGTAACAGCATATATTATATTGCTAAGTGGAGCCGCTTCAGGATTAGGAATATTGATTGCACTAAGGCCAATTCCAGGAGACCAAAGTACATCTAATGTACTATTAATATCAAGTTGAGCAGTATCATCTACACAGATAACAAAACTATCTTGAAGCAGATCAAAAACAATGAAGGAATCAACTACTGGAATCATCCCTGTAACTGAACATCCAGCTGCATCCGTAACAGTTACAGAATAATCGTCAGCAATAAGCCCATCTATAGCTTGACTATTAGGGAATGTTGTACTGAGAGTACTTGTCCATGAATAAAAATAAGGTTCGATTCCTCCTATTGGCTCTGCGATTGCAATAGCATTAGAGCCTCCACAGTCATTTGTATATTCAGGGGTAGCCTCCATACTCAAACTCATACTATTGGGTAATGCTGTGAGTGTAGCACAAATACTTTCACTACATCCTGTTCCACCATCTGTGATGGTAACACAATGTACTCCATCTGCTAAACCAGTAGCTATAGGCCCTGTACTACTGTTAGACCATTGGTAAGTGTAGGTTCCTGTACCATTTGCTATAGAGCTAACCTGAAGTGCTCCATTAGAACCACCTATACAAGAAACATCTGCTATAGTATCTATATCTATTACAAAGGGAAGAGGCCCTGTCATTTGCTCAGCTCCTGTGGCCGTACAACCATTAGCATCTGTAACAGTTATGTTATATATCCCAACGGTTAAGCCTGTAGCCAGCAGGGTTGTCTGTCCACCTGCATTACTATCCCACAAATAACTATATGGAGGGGTTCCACCTCCAGGGAATGCCTGCATTATACCATCACTACCACTAGGACAAGTGACTGAAGAAAAAGGGATTGCACCACCAGCAAAGAAATTAGGCTGCCCAATCTCTATAGATGCTGTTGCTTCACAGCCTTTAGCATCGGTTACAGTTACAGAGTAAGTATTGGCGAATAGCCCATTAATCATTTGTGTTGTCTGGCCTCCACCTGCAAAAGCATCCCATTGGAATGTATATGGTCCTATTCCGCCATCTCCATCCACTATAATCTGTCCATCGCTATCACCATTACAATCTAAGGAGTCTGTATAGAATACAGTATCAACCTTTAGTGGAGTTCCTTGATCAACAAAAATACTGTCTACAATTGTACAGTTTGCACCACCTACTTCTGTTATTGTTATTATATATTTCCCAGCCGTCAATCCAGTTATGGTATCTGGAAAGGTTTGACCAGATACAGAAGTACTAGTACCTATAGCTGTATTAAGATAATCATAATCATAAGTTGTGGTTAAACCTCCTACAACATTAATAGCTATAGTTCCATCTGCATTAGCAGGACAGCTTACATCTGTACTAGTTAAAGTTGGGATAGGATCACTAACCAATACAGCTACAGAGTCTTCTAATTCACAAGAAGATATTGGATAAAATTCTATATCATCTACACCTATATCGTTGCCTATTCCTGTAAAAGGAAGATTCATTTGAATACAGATTGAGGCAGTTGTTGCAAGCCCTGAATTCCATACACCATCATATTGAATCCAATCATCAGGCAATTCTGGAATTTGAGGTGATGTATAAATAACATTAGAATTAACTACTAAACTAATTCCTGCATCTAAAAAGTTTTGAGTTGTATCTATAATATTATTGAACCATGCAGAAAATTCATAATCGGTATTAGGTGCAACAGGTATTATTTGACACCAAAAATCTGCTGTTGATGATTGTCCATCTAACATCATAAAATTACCTGCGCCTGTTGTGTGGTCATATTGAGCATAAGCATTGTTATACTCACCTGCACTTGTATCTATAGCATAGTCATTGGCCCCCAATGCTCCAGGGAATCCTGGAGGTGCAACATAATTAAAGTTACTTGTAAACTCCACATTCCCTAATTCAAAATCGCCGTTAGCTACAAGGTTTATACCACTAGGAGGCAAATCTACTCCTGCCGTAACTGTATATGTTATTGGACTAGAAGGTAGAGCAAATGGGTTTGTTATATTAGTTGCACTCAAATCAAACCCAGGTGTCCAAAGTACATCCAAAGGAGTATTAATATTAAGCTGAGCAGTATCGTCTACACATATTGTAATACTATCTTGTAAAAGACTAAAATCAATCATAGAATCTATGACAGGAATTGTACCTTCTATACTACAACCAGAAGCGTCAGTAACCGTGACAGTATAATTGTCCGCAAGAAGTCCATCTATAGCTTGGCTGTTAGGGAATAATGCAGGACTAGTATTTGCCCAAGTATAGCTATAAGGCTCTGTTCCACCTGTTGGATCTGCTATTGCTATACCATTAAAACCTCCACAAGCAATCGAAAATTCAGGTACAGCATCCATACTTAAGCTCATGTTGTTGGGCAACGCTGTAAGTGTAGTACAAACACTATCCTTACAACCTGTTCCATCTGTGATAGTCACACAATGTGAACCTTCTCCCAATCCTGTGGCATTAACAGCTGTACTACCATTAGACCATAGAAAAGTATAAGTGGGAGACCCTCCAGATATAGAATTGAGTAATAGTTCTCCATTAGAAGCCCCTACACAACCAGAACTTATGGTATCTATATCTATTACAAAAGGTAAAGGGCCTGTCATTAACTCAGCTCCAGTGGCCGTACAACCATTAGCATCAGTAACAGTTATGTTATAAACTCCAACTGTTAGGCCTGTAGCCTGCAAGGTTGTCTGTCCTCCTGCATTACTATCCCATAAATAGCTATATGGAGGTGTTCCTCCTCCAGGGAATGCTTGCATTATACCATCACTACCACTAGGACAAGTGACTGAAGAAAAAGGAATTGCACCACCAAAAAAGGAATTAGGCTGTCCAATCTCTATAGATGCTGTAGCCTCACAGCCCTTGTCATCTGTAACAGTTACAGAATAAGTATTGGCAAATAACCCATTAATCATTTGTGTTGTTTGTCCTCCACCTGCAAAAGCATCCCATTGGAATGTATATGGCCCTGTTCCGCCACTTCCATCTACTATAATCTGTCCATCACTATCTCCATTACAATCTAAGGAGTCTGTATAAAATACAGTATCAACCACTAGTGGAGTAATTTGACCAATAGCAATACTGTCTATAATTGAACAAACTGCACCACCAACTTCTGTTATTGTAATTAGATACATACCTGCATCTAATCCAGTTATTGTATCTGGGAAGGGTTGGTTATAACCAGCTCCATTAGTTCCTGATGTTGTATTATTATAGGTATAATCATAAGTTGTAGCTAAACTTCCTGCAACATTAATAGCTATAGTCGCATCTGCATTAGCAGGACAACTTATATCTGTACTGGTTAAAGTTGGTATAGGATCACTTACTTCTACTAGTACAGAATCTACTAGTTCACATATAGATGTTGGATAGAATTCTATATCATCTATTGCAATATCATTTCCTATTCCTCCATTCACATAAATCATCTGAATACAAATATCAGCACTTACTGATGCTCCAGAATTCCAAGTTTCTCCATACTGAATCCATTGATCAGGAGATTCTAGGATCTGAGGAGATGTATAAATAGGGATATTATTAACTAATAAAACAATTTTTGGATCTGCATAATTATTAGGGAGCTTAGTTAGACTATTAAACCACGCTGAAAAATCATAATCAGTATTAGGTGTAACAGGCACTGTTTGACACCAAATATTAGTCAACGATGAGTTCCCATCTACTATCATCAAGTTGCCAGAGCCAGAAGTATGATCATAACCACTATGTTGATTATTGTATTCATAAGCACTAGTGTCTACGGCATAATTACCTGTTCCCAATAATGTGAGTGGAGGTATAAAACTATAATCGGAATTAAATCCTACATTCCCCAGTTCAAAATCTCCGTTAACAACAAGGTTTACACCACTAGATGGAGCTAGTACGTCTGCACTAGCATAGTATATAGTGGAGGCAGAAGGTGCAGCAAATGGACTATCTATTATGCTACTACTAAGTCCAAATCCAGGTGTCCAAAATACATCTAAATCGGTATCTACACCTATCTGTACAGTATCATCCATACAGATGGAAAAAGTATCTTGTGCTATATCAAAAACTATAGCAGAATCTGCTATTAGTACAGAAGTATTGGCAGTACAACCATTCGTATCCGTTACCTCTACATCACAAATAACATTACCTGTTAAACCATGAATAGACTGTGCTGAGCCAATAGAAACACCTGCGACTTCCCAATTATAAGAAAATGGGCCAGGATTTCCAGTTACTATAGCTGTTGCTATTCCATTATTACCTATACAAGCACCTATATAATCAGGTGTAGCTGAAATAGAAACAGAAAAACTAGCTGGTGCTGATAATGTAGTGCATATTGAATCCTTACAATTGTATTGATCTGTTACTGTAAGGCAATGTTGTCCTGCTGCTAAAGCTGTTGCAGTAGTGGTAGTTTGTCCATTCCCCCAAGAATAAGCAGGAATAGGACTACTATATCCTGTAGAAATTGGGATAAAACTTAGTCCTGTTTGTATTTCGCCATCAAAACTTACATTACAACTAGGATCTTTAGTTGATATTATTGTAAGCTGAGGATCACTTACTTCTACTAGTACAGAATCTACTAGTTTACAGCCAGGAGAGGATCTAAACTCAATATCATCTATACCAAAAGAATTTCCAACTAAATTAGTTGAGGCATTTCTAATACAAATATTAGCTGTACTGTTACCTCCAGAATTCCAAACAGCTCCATGCTGTATCCATTCATCAGGAAATTCTGCAATTTTCTGTGTTGAAATTACTAATGTTCCATTGATATATACTTCTAGCTCAGGGTCAGGAAGGTCCGAAAAGACAGCGTTACTAGTATCTAGTAAGTTATTGACCCAAAAAGATAAGGCATAAGCAGTATTTTGTTCGATAACCACAGACTGACACCATACATCTTGAGAGGTGGCAAATCCTTTTGCCATAAGAAAATTGCCTAAACCAGAAGTGTGATCAAACTGGTCATATTTTAAAAATCCATAAGCACTAGCATCTGCATCAATAGCATAATCTCCTATGCCCAGGCTTGTAAAACTAAATTGCATATTATAATCTGTAGAATAAGAACCATCATAGCCTAATTCAAAATCTCCATTTACGATCAAGTTGCTGCCATCCCCCAAAGAACTCATATAATATGTAGTTGCAATTGATGGTGAAGCTATTGGATTGAGGTCTGTAGTGTCTGATAATGTTCCACTTGGTGTCCAGGCGACAGGAATATTAGTGACATTATTCAAGTTTAAAATAGCTGTTTCACCAGCACAAATAACTAAAGTATCTTGCCCAGCATCTATATCAAAAGTAATATTAGGATAACTTACTGTAATTACAGATGTAGCAGTACAACCATTAGCATCTGTAACTGTTACTACTTGAATACCATTGGCTAAATTTACAGCAGTGGCTGTAACATCTCCATTACTCCACTCATAAGTATAAGGTGCTGTTCCTCCTATCCCCATAGCTGTGGCGTTGGCCCCTATCAAAGAAGCACAACCTTGTGCAGGACTTGGTACATAACTTAAGGAGTCGGCAATTAAGGTATCTGGCTCAGACATGGAAAATAGTCTTGGGATAGTACAGCCAGAAGAATTATCTTCTATTCGTACACGATATTCACCTGCAGGTAAGTTAATACTATTAATTCCCGCTCCCGAAAGGATTGTAACATAGGTAGATCCATTCCACTCTTGCCATTGAAAGTTGTAAGTAGAACCTCCTGTTGGAGAAGAAACAACTAATGTAGAATCACCATAACAGTCAATGCTATCTATAGCAAAAGAATTTCCAATATTAACCAAAGCTTGAAGATTAATAGTATCAATTTTTGTACAGAGATTATCATCTGTAATAGTTACAACATAATCACCAGGACTTAACCCTGTGAACATCCCTGTAGCATTAACTACAGTATTTGACAATTCGTAGGTATAAGGACCTGCTCCTCCAGATGCTTGTACTTCTATAACACCATCAGTAGTGTTAGCACTATTACAAGAAACTGGTGTTGTATTTATAGAATAATCTAGAGAGTCTGGTTCTGGAATATTGACAGTAATTTCATCTGTACAATTACTAGCATTATCATTCGCTTCTATAGTATAATCTCCAGGAGGCAAATCAAAAGCTGCACTATCTGTAACAACTCCTAATGCAGGCGACCAAGTATACGTATATGCACCAGGAGCACCACCACTAGCTCCTCCAACAACAGCTACTCTTATATAACCATCATCTGCTCCATAACAAGAAACACCACTAGTACTATCTACATATAATGTAGGTGCAAAGGTAGGGTCCTTTAACACTAGTTCACAACTTTGTTCCACACAAGTAACTAAAGGAGATGTTATAAACTCTGTAACTGTTACACAATAAGCTCCTTCTGCTAAATTTGTAATGGTATAAGAAGATACAGCCGCAGTTGCTGATCCTGTTTCCCATTCAAAAACATAACCACTTCCTGGATCAAAATTATTTATAATAACATCTATTTGTCCATCATCATTGCAGGTTTCATCGATAGGAATAAGCGTAATATCTGGAGATTCCATTACATCCACTTCTATATCTACTACCTCAGGACAAGCATAGTGCATATGACTTCCTGCTGTAATAACAGCATAAACTGCTGCGGTATAAGTTGTTGTAACAGGAGGTGTAACCTCTACACTATCTATTGAGATATGATTGAACTGCCCTGCAATAATAGGCGACCACAACACTGTATCTCCTGCCACAAGTCCTGATAATGTTAGTAAGGCATCTTCTCCTTCACAAACAACGGTATCCATAGAGGCTATAGGAGTAGGAATACGATCTACAAAAAGCCAAACAGTATCTATAGCTGACCATCCACAACAAGAAGTATATACTCTCATTTCTACAGGAAATAATCCTGGAATATTAAATTCCATTCCTGTTATTTGCTGTGAACCAACTACAGATGTATCATTAAATGCAGGTGGTAAAGCTCCGTTAAAGTTCCAATTGATAGTATCTCCAGGTAAATGACTAAAAAATGTTGCAGTATCTCCTAAACATATTTGGACCGTATCAGGAAATCCTGTATTAGGACTAAGTCTATTAGCTGTTGTTTGTATTTCTGGTACAGCTCCTGTAGATGACATTGTTACAAATTGACTGTATGTAGAGTTGGGTTGATTTATATTTTGTACATCAAATACTCCTGTAGTGTCATATTGTACTGGGACAATTACTGCTCCTGAGCTAGAAGGTGTAGCATTAGGTCCAAATATCCATTGAGCAAAGCCAGCACCTATTCCATCATCTTCAAATGTTACATTTGTTTTTGCACAACTAACATCTTCTACAAAGATAATCTCTTGTCCAGCTAGGTCAAAGGTTATATTAGAACTTTTGAGAGGGAATCCTGACACATAAATATCTTTGGCTATTCCATCGCTTCCATCACCACCTTTACCACCTTGGCCACCAGAACCACCTTTGCCGCCAGGACCACCGCCACCAACAACTCCTGCTATTCCTACACCAGGATCTCCTCCATCACCACCAGAGCCACCATTACCTCCATCTCCTCCTAAGCCTCCATCTCCAAAAGCTCCTGCTTTCACATTACAGTCTATAATTATTCCTTCTGCATTATTTCCACAAATATAAATACCAAATGAACCGCCACCACAACTACCTCCTTGGCCACCAAAACCACCTTGGCCACCGCCACCGCCGCCGCCGCCGCTACCACCTACAGATCCTGCTACGCCACCGCCGCCACCGCCGCCTTTTCCACCACCGCCACCAGCACCAGGTTCTCCAAATCCACCAGGAGCTCCTAAGGTGTAATAACAGAGAACATTGGTATCAGGAGCAGCTCCTGCCATCACAAAACATGTAGGCAAAACATCTGCACCAAGAAATCCAGGTGCTCCTGGTTGACCAGAGCTTAAAAGGTTTCCACTAGCTCCACCTGCAGTAGCTCCACTTCCTAATACAGCACAGCCTCCTATATCACCTCCATTGCCACCATTACCAGCAATAGTTGAACCAAATGATCCTATCCCGTCTGCACCTTTTCCACCACCGCCACCAGCATTAGATGGTAGAGGAGCTGATGCCCCATTTATCAAAGAAGCTTTACCTCCAGGTACATTTGCACCAGGGGTATTTCTACAAGAATCTCCAGGAGCAGCTCCTTCTCCCCCATCTCCACCTGGACTGGGAGGTCCTGCTATATTTATGGCTGATACTCCGTCAAAACCTCTTTTACCTTCCATACCCTTACATCCTCTTGCACCGTCTTTTCCTGGACTAGCATCACCTGCAACTACATTAACCCTTACAATTAGATAAGAGTCTACATTGACCATATGAATCCCATAAGTGGAAACACCTGAGCCCAATGTGCCTGCATCATCAGTTGACACAGATAAATCTTGTAAGCGAAAATGTTTAGCCCCATTCATTTCTAAAGCCGTGATTCTTGCATTCGAGCCAATAGAACCTTCTACAGCTATAGCACGTCTATTTATAGTTGTGGCTCCTTGTTTACTAGTTTTCCTCCAATTATCACCACTCATAAAACCACCTTCTAAGACCAATCCCCCTCCTACTTGCAAAGGTTCTGCTAAATGATAATATCCTGTATCTAATTTAATTCTAGTTCCAGTACAAGCGGCTCTATCTAAGGCATCCTCTAAAGTTGTAGGATCATCACGAGTACCTATTGTAGGAACATTTACTTGATTAGATGCATATATATTTTGACAAACATCACCATCAGTAACAGCACCTCCCAATCTTACAAATGCCGAAGCTGTATCTGTACAACCAGTAGTAGGGTCTTTTACAACTGCATAAAAGGGGTAATCTCCTGAACTAGGAGGAGTAGTTACTCCTATTTCTGAAAAAAGTCCAGAGGTAGTTCCTGTACCTAATGAGCTCTTTGAGGGGTCTAGCCATTCAAAGTCTAATCCTGTATTATTGGCTACTGCATTTAGTGTAATTGATGAGTTAGGACATGCTCTTATATAAGATGGATGAACGTTTACATCAGGGCTAGATTCTACATACACTGTTTTAGAATTCGTAATTACACAGCCATTTTTGAGTACAACATGTACAGTATAAGTTGTTGTTGTTGGTATTCCAATATTGGTTATCAGCGAATCTGGGTGAGATAATCCTGCACTAGGTGTCCAATACACAGAATCTATATCAGCAGTAATAGCTGTAGTAACAGCAGATAGCATTGCATTATCGTCTCCCTGACAAACAGTAATATCTGGACCTGCATCTACTGTATGAATAGGAGCTACTACATTAATTTGATAGGTATAAGTACTTTGGGCTATAATAGGACAAGCATTATCTGCTACCTTTACATTAAGGTAATGTGTTCCAACATCTGCTAAAGATGGAGCCCAACAAAGTTCACCAAAAATCTTATTTGCCCCCACTTGCTTTTCAGCAGTAGATGCTCCCACAATTGATTTATCCCAGGATAATTCAATTGTATCAGTAGGATTTAGGTCTTCAGCTTCAATTCTCAAACATGAAGTTTGTCCTACACATATTGTAGTATCATAACTGGTGCTAAAACTATTTCCTTTTTGGAAACCTGTGATTGTTGGTGTAGTATTAGGAGTTCCTGTTGCAGAGCAGTCATATATATAAAACTCCATATCGCGCATGGTTGTCCCAATAAAAAAGCCATTTCTGTATTCATCAACTTTAAGACAAAGAACTGTACGAAATGGTAATCCCAAAGAGGCTGAATGAGCATTAGCCGTTATAGCTCCTGTAGCAGAATCTATAGTGACTGTACTAAAATTCCCTAGTGGCTCTTTTCCAGAAAACGAAGGAGCACTATTCCCATAAGCAACTGAAGTACCAGAACTAGTCTTACAATCTACTAAAGAGTAGACTAAAGAATCTCCATCAAAGTCATAAGCTACATCATTGATGTGTATTGTCTGGTCAGCACAAGCAGCTAAAATAGGGTCATTCAAAAACACTGGTGAGCTATTACATGTACTAGCTGCAGGATCATCTATAGTCGCCTCTAGATAAATATTTTCTGTAGTTGGATCAAATAAAGAACCTACACTATTATCTCGACAACAATATGTCCAAGAAAGTATTGCTGGTCCACAAAATTCAGGTAAATTAACAATTCCTTCATAGGTTACTTTTGCAATACCAGGAACTCCACCATTGGCACACGTAGTTGTGGCAGCAGGACAAACAGGAGTAATATCTTCTATTGCTACTTGAGTTAGGCTAAAGCTACCAGAAGCGCAAGATCCAAAAGTAGTTGCATAGTCTACAGTTTCGGTAGTAGCTCCTGTAGTTGAGCCTGAAGCATCACAAGTTGAATAGAGAATTAAAGAGACCAAATAATCTCCTCCTCCTAAACATTCATAGCTCAACTCCCCTCCTCCTATACGGGTTTGGGCTTGAATAGATGACACACTGAATAATAAAATAATGTAGCATATTGCTATAAATAATGTAGATGTTCTTCTCATAGTCACTAGGTTATTGATCTTTGGGTCAATAATATTTGAGGTCATTGTTATTATAAAACACAAATTGCCTAGACCTTAATTTTCAAAGGTCTAAACATTTAATGGGGGGTTTCTTAGTTTCTAATAAGTATTAATTTAATAACTCAAGTTACGCATAGATTTAGTAAAAGTAAGGTAGAAAGTTTAACTTTATGAGATGCAAGATAAATTAGACTTATACACAGATTATTTATTAACAAC
>JAAEPD010000412.1 GCA_024222455.1 Aureispira sp. | reverse complement strand
TTACAAATCCTAGTTTTGGCAAAAACTGTCAAAGAACCTAAAAAACATCATTTTTTTTGCTCCTATTTACCCCTTCCAACACTCTCCCTTTATCCATTGACATTCAGTGATCTCTAGGAATAAAAGATTTTTTTTCGTACCTTATGTAGTAAATAACTCTTTACTAAAACGTTTTAGATTTAAAAATCTCTAAAAATGACAACAAAACTACTCACTACAGTATTTTTATCAGTGCTCTATTTTTCTCTTTTTGGTCAAGAGAATTCAATTCATTTTGACGGGAGCAATGACTATGTTAATTGTGGTAACAATGGGAGCTTAAACATTACTGGAACTACAATTACGCTCGAAGCATGGATTTACCCAACAGCTTTCAAAAGTAATGTTTGGGAAGGTAATATTATCAACAAAAATGGAGGTGGAGATAATGGGTATATGCTGCGTGTTGGAAATGGAGGGCAGGTCAACTTTAATATTGGAACCGGTTGGTGGAACGAGATAAATTCTCCTGTTGGTGCAGTATCTTTGAACACTTGGCATCATGTAGCAGGTACATATGATGGGACAACAATGCGACTATATGTAGATGGTGTAGAAGTTGTTAATGGTGCTGAAACCCAAAATATAGGATCTGCTTCAAATAGCTTGTACTTAGGAGAAGACCCTCAATGGACTGGACGTTATTTTCCTGGTAGAATTGAAGAAGTACGTATCTGGAATACCGCAAGAACTGCAGCAGAAGTACTAGAAGATATGAATACAAGAACCTGCGCTCCCCTTCCTGCTGGTCTAGTTGCCTATTATCGATTCAATCAAGGAACCGCAAATGTGAATAATAGTGGATTAACAACTGTAATTGATGAAACAGGAACTAATAATGGTATTCTTAATAATAGTTCTCTCAATGGAACTTCTTCTAACTGGGTTGATGGTCTTACATTAAATTGTCCAGCCAATATGACCTATGTTTCGAGTACCACAACTCAGAATAACACAACAGGTGTATCAATATGCGGCTCAAATGCTGATAATCAGGAAATAATCGGAATAGAGGTAGTTACAACAGGAACATTAAATCCCATAGATTTAACTCGAATTAGAATACAAACTAATGGCAGTTCTGATCCGCTTAATGATATCTCTAATATTGATATATATTATACCGGTACTAGTCCAATTTTTGCAACTACAACCCTTTTTGGAAGTGGCGCCCCGCTCGTTTCAGGAAACAATATTGCAATCAATTCAAGTCAAACATTAGCAGAGGGAACCAACTATTTTTGGGTTGTCTACGATATCCCTTCTTCTGCAACAGTAGGAAATACTGTAGATGCTTTGTGCAATAGAGTTAGAGTAGATGGAGTTAATAATACACCATCCCCTACCGCTCCTACTGGAGATAGACGGATAGCAGGCTGCCCTGGAGATGAGCCCTGTACAGCCTTTCCAATTATTGCTGGTTGTGGTGGTGTCAAAGTTGATGGGGACAATACTAGTATGACAAATTCGGGCATTAGTGCTCCCTCTTGTGGAACTTATGTAAGCAGAGATATATGGTACACACTCGCTGTTCCTGCATCAGGAATTGTCAAGGTAGAAACCTATGCAAAGACACTAACAGATGCAGCTATGTCTATTTACTCAACTTCAGGAAACTGTTCTAGTGCTCTAACCCAAATTGCTTGTGATGACAATAGTGGTTTTGGGGCTATGCCTAAAATTGCTTTGTATGGATTGACACCTGGCAATATCTTATATGTGAGAGTTTGGGATCCCAATGACAATCAAGCTGGAACTTTTGAAATTGATGCTGCCGACCTTAGCTTTAATTATTGTGTAACAGGAGATGGAACAGACCAAGGAGCTGGCTGTGCTCAACTAACGGCAGCAACTAATGGTCAATTAGGCTCAATATGGGATGCTGATGATAAATTAGACTTCACTACAGATTGGAGCTATGATTTTACCGTGAATTTAGGTACTAATGATGCTGGCGCTGATGGAATTTGTTTTGTTATTCACAATGATCCTACAGCATTAGGAACAACTGGACTTCCTGGTAATGCAATGGGAGCAGGTGGTATTTCAAATTCTTTGATTGTTGAAATAGATACTTATTTAAATACTGAAGATAGGAATGATGGGTTGACTGGGCCAACATGCGTTGGAGGAACGGATCCTGATCATCTCGATATTTGGCTAAATGGAGATGTAAATCCTGGTGGCAGTTCTGGCTGTCCAGGAATTGGTGGAGTCAGGTATATCCCAAATGCTGTAAATTTATTGAATGGAGGGACTGATTATAATATAGAAAATGGATTGGATCATGTGTTTAGAATATCCTATGCTTCTGGGACACAAACACTAACTGCATCCGTTCGGAATTCGGCTACAACCATAACTTATGGAACTGTTTCCTATAGTCCTGTTAATCCAATGACTCTGTTTGGAACTAACGCACCATATTTTGGCTTTACGGCCTCTACAGGAGGATTAAACAATCAGCAAGCAGCCTGTTTGCCAGCAGAATTGCTACTACCAGTCGAATTAGATAAACTTGATGCAAATTGTGTTGATGGAGAAATGAAATTAAAATGGAATACAACAACGGAAACAAACAATGACTATTTTAGTGTCGAAAGATCGCTTGATGCGATTAACTTTGAACCTATAGCTCAAATAAAAGGACATAAGAACACTGCTGCCAACAATCACTATGAATACACTGATGAACATCCAATTCAAGGAACATCTTATTATCGCCTAAAGCAAACTAATTTGGATGGAACTTTTTCTTACTCAGAAATTGTGACAGAAAGTTGTCAACGGATAGGTGGTCAAGGTATCAATGTTTTTCCTAATCCATTCAAGGAGTCATTTGTTTTAAATCTTTGGTCAACACCTGATGCTCCCATTCATATCAATCTTTCTGACTATACAGGGAAATTGCTTTATAAGCAAACTTTCAAAACAGACCTAGAGCAGATTGAGCTACCTATTGGAAGAGAATTATTGCCTGGTGTCTATGTTCTTAAAGTTGATATTGGAGGTATTCGATATGTTCGAAAACTAATAAAGAATTAACCCTTGTTTATAAATGAATATTGAGTTTCTTTGTCAGCAAGGATCTCAATATTTTTTTTGCTAAAAATTGACAAACTCTAGATAAAAGGTAACTCTTCTTTTTACCAACATATCTATAAATATCTCCTACAAACAGAGTAGGAAAGAAACCCTATATGATTTAGTTTTTTTAGGAGGAACCTCCTTGGGATTATTTGAGTAAGATATGTTTTTAGCAAAAGTAGTATTTTCTTCTGTATTGCAGAAAACAATAATAACTAAACAAATGAGTAGAATATACTAATATTTTATATTTGGAAGATATGAGCTTTTAAATTACCTTAACGGATATTAGTTGATAATTTCTGAGTACGTTACCAAATATAAAATAGTATGGACTTATTTTTCAGAAAGGGCGTAATTGCAAGCACAGGCTTGTTCCTCTGCCTTTTTCTTATTGTTCACCTTTCTGCTAATTGCATTTTACTGTTGCCAGAAGATATTTCTAGAGAGTTATACAACTCCTATTCAACAACCCTCCGTGAGAACTTATTGATTAAATTAGTTGCTTATATATTATACCTTTCAATCATTTTGCATGTTGTTTATGCCCTTTTGGTAACAATCCGAAATAGAAAGTCAACACCCATAAAATATGCTGTTAATCACAGTAATGAAAATAGCTCATGGACCTCCCAAAACATGGGATTTATTGGCTTTTTTATCTTACTTTTCATTGTAATACACTTAGCTAATTTTTGGGCTAGAATAAAACTAGGTATGGGAGAAGAAGTAGGTACAGACGCTTTAGGGAATCTCGATGTTTATGAAGTAACTAGCAGTTTATTCCACAATATCTATTACGTTAGTTTTTATTCCTTGCTAATGATTCCTTTAGGGCTTCATCTCCATCATGGCTTGAAAAGCGCATTCAAAACTCTTGGTTTTTATCATAAAAAAGGTCTTCAGGCAATTGCAAAAATAGCTGTTGTTTATGCCCTAATAATGTCTATTGGATTTGGGATTATTCCTTTTATTGTTTACTTCAAATAATTGCTCCATCATGAAACTAAATGCAAAAATTCCAGAAGGGAAACTTGAAGAAAAATGGCGCAATTATCAGCTAAAAAGTAAGCTAATAAATCCAGCGAATAAGAAAAAACTTAATGTAATTGTTGTAGGATCTGGTTTGTCTGGAGCAGGTGCTGCTGCTACTCTGGCAGAGTTGGGTTACAATGTGCAATGCTTTTGTTATCAAGACTCTGCTCGTCGTGCGCATTCTGTTGCTGCCCAAGGAGGTATCAACGCTGCTAAAAATTATCAACACGATGGAGATAGTGTTTGGCGCATGTTTCATGACACGCTCAAAGGTGGCGATTTTAGGTCAAGAGAAGCCAATACTTATCGGCTTGCAGAGCTATCTGCTCCCTTGATTGATCATTTTACCCAACAGGGAGTACCCTTTGCCAGAGAATATGGTGGAGTCTTAGCTAATAGAAGTTTTGGAGGTGTGCAAGTACAGAGAACATTTTATGCACGGGGACAAACAGGGCAACAGTTGCTATTGGCAGCCTATTCACAACTCTATAAAATGATTCGTGCAAAAAAAGTAACCATGTTCCCAAGAACAGAAATGCTAGACTTGGTGGTTATAGATGGAAGAGCCAAAGGGATTATAATCCGAGACTTGGTTAGTGGAGAAATTAAACGTTATGTTGCAGATGCTGTGGTCTTGGCAACAGGTGGCTATTCACGTGTATTTAGGCTGTCTACTTTGGCTATTGGTTGCAATGGATCTGCTATTTGGAAAGCACACAAGAAAGGAGCTTTCTTTGCGGCTCCAAGTTTCACTCAAATACACCCTACTGCCCTACCTCAATCTAGTGAAACCCAGTCTAAACTAACCCTAATGTCAGAATCGTTGCGAAATGATGGCAGAATTTGGGTTCCTAAGAAAAAAGAAGATACTCGCAAAGCTAATGATATTCCTGAAGAGGAAAGAGATTACTATTTAGAAAGGCGCTATCCTAGTTTTGGCAATCTTGCTCCTCGGGATATTGCTTCTAGAGCAGCCAAAGAAAGAATAGATAATGGTCATGGTGTAGGTCGTTTTAGAAATGCTGTTTATCTTGATTTTAAACATGCAATAGAACGATTAGGATTAGAGACTATCAAAGACCGTTATGGAAACCTATTCAAAATGTATAAAAAGATCACTGGAGTAGATGCTTACAAAGAACCTATGCAAATATCGCCAGCTGCTCACTTTTCTATGGGCGGACTTTGGGTCGATTATGAATTGATGACTACTATACCTGGATTGTATGCCATTGGAGAGTGTAATTTTTCGGATCATGGTGCTAACCGTTTAGGAGCAAATTCATTGCTTCAGGCAAGTTTAGATGGCTATTTTATACTGCCTAATACAATTAATAATTACTTAGCCTCAGAGGAAAATCGTGCACCTGTTGATACTAATCATCCAGCTTTTGTTGATGCAGAAAAAAAGATAAAGGGAGATATTGAGCATATACTCTCCATTAATGGTAACCAAACGGTAGATCACTTCCATCGAGAACTTGGAAAAGTTATGTGGCAAAATTGTGCTATGAGTCGAAATCAAGCAGGTTTAGAAAGTGCTATTGAGCAAATTAAAAAAATAAAAAAGGCCTTTTGGCAGGAAGTGAAAATTACTGGCCATAGCCAAGAACTTAATACTGAACTAGAAAAAGCATTGCGCTTAGCAGACTTTATTGAATTAGCCCTATTGATGTGTACAGATGCTCTACAGAGGGACGAATCTTGTGGTGCACATTTTCGAGAAGAGTACCAAACAAAAGATGGAGAGGCTTGGAGAAGAGATAAGGAATACACTTATGTATCTGCTTGGGAATACACAAAAGACTATTTCAAACTACATAAAGAAGAATTGGATTTTGAATTTGTAAAACCTACTGTGAGAAGTTATAAATAATCATCCTATGAAAGTTAGATTTAAAATTTGGAGACAAGATAGTCCTATTGATAAAGGAAGTTTTAAAGTGTATGAGGTTGATGGTCTCAATCCAGATATGTCTTTTTTAGAAGCCTTGGATCATTTAAATGAAAAACTAGTATTGCGTAATGAAAAAGTGATTGCATTTGATCATGATTGCAGAGAAGGGATTTGTGGGCAATGTGGTGTATTCATAAATGGTAGAGCTCATGGGCCTCATGAAAATACGACTACCTGCCAACTGCATATGCGCAGCTTTGAAGAGGGAAAGGTGATTGTAGTAGAACCTTGGAGAGCTAAAGCATTTCCTGTTATTAAAGATTTAATTGTAGACCGTTCAGCATTTGACAGAATCATAGAACATGGTGGCTATATAAGTGCTAAAACAGGTACTGCTTCTGAAGCAAATGCAATTCCAGTTGGAAAAGACATTGCAGAAAGAGTAATGGATGTAGCAGCTTGTATTGGTTGTGGGGCTTGTGTGGCAACTTGCAAAAACTCTTCTGCAGCATTGTTTACTTCTGCTAAAATAAATCATTTGAATTCATTGCCACAAGGGAAGCCAGAAGAGCATCAACGAGTACTCGACATGACAGCTCAAATGGCTAAAGAGGATTTTGGCCACTGTACTTTTACAGGAGCTTGTGAGGTCGAATGCCCTGAGGGAATTTCTATCAATAATATTGCAGAAATGAATGCTCGGTTTTTAAAAGCTAAGTTATTTAGGTAGTCAATCGCTAAAGCACATACTCATATTCTAATTTAAAACTAGACCAATAAAAACAATGAACATACAAAGGCTATAAATTCAAAGCAAACTCTTCCCCAATGCCAGTTTCCCCATCTTAATAATTCATGTGGAAGTGCTTCATTTGATAGACTTCTTTCTGTAAAACTCCTATTCGCTTTTTTAAAGTATAAAAAATAGGTTGAAAAAAATGCTACAGTAGAAATCCCCATTAAAGCAAAAAGAATTTGATTATCTAACTGATAAATAAAGCTATAACTAACAATAGTTAATGGCAAAAAAGTAGCGAGAATAGTTAATGGGGCAAAAAAGCGATGAATTTGCTTGCCGTATTTTTTATAAAATTTAAAGAACTCATCTGCCGATAACGTTTTCCAATAAGGTACAAACAGAACTGCTTCTGTTATTTGAGCACCTAAAAATATTCCTAATGCTCCACATGATAATAAAAAAAGGATTTCTGCAACCATAATTCCCTGAGTTTTGATTATTAAATATAAAGCAAAATTCAAGGAATCTTTTTTTCAATTCATTTACATATGTAAATGAATTTAGGTTTGGGACATTTTTTTTCGGACTCTACTTAGTTGAGTAGCTGAGATTCCTAAATATGAAGCAATATAATATTGAGGAATGATGGATTCTATAGTTGGAAATTTATCTCTCATAAGTAGATATCGCTTGTCAGCATCTAACAGTGCCATTTCGATTTCTTTTTGTTCTTTTTCCAGAAAGTAATACTCCGCTATTCTTCGACCTAATCGCTCTAAGTCATGATATTTATCGTATAATGCTTCAATTTTTATGAAATCAGCAACAAGTATTTGACAATCTGTTAATGCTTGTTGAGCAATTCTATTTGGCTGTTTGGTGAGTAAAGAAGTATATGCCCCTACTATTGACGGAGCAACAAAAAACTGTTTGCTATATTCTTTTCCTGCCTTATTTAGGAAAAACGCTCGCATAATTCCTTTCTTCAAGAACCCTATTTGCTGAGCATACACCCCTTCTCGAACAAAAAAATCATTTTTTTTAAGCTCAATTAACTTGAAACACTTTTGTAGCTCTTCGAAAGTATCTTCTTTTACAAGGCTAATCTTATTAATGTATTCCTTAAATTCTTTCATTTTTATTAATGGTACTTGTAAGAACTTGTGAAATTTGGGTTTCTATAACTAATAGACGCTTTATGTCTATTTTTTTTTACAAATTCTAAGCTACTAAAAAATATAAAAACTATAGCTTAAGTAGGTTTCTATTGTCTTTGAATTCTAGATTTGGAGCAGTTGTAATTAGTATTTATAGGTTCTAGATGCTTTATAGCTCACTTCTCTAAGGTTTAACTATCTTTGAGCTCTATTCCTATCCTGATGTAGTCAGATTAATTCCTGAAGAAAACAATTCAAATTTAGAAAGCCTATGCTTGAAATTCTTAGAAATTGGATAATAACCCAAGGCTTAGACTTATCTACTGCAGATACCTTTGCACGAGGTTCCATTTTTGTAATAATAATTCTTTTAAGCCTTATAACTTATTGGCTTGCAAAACATTTTATCCTAAAAGGTCTGACGGCTATTATTAGCAGAACAGCAACACAATGGGATGATATGATCCTGAAAAAGAAGGTGTTCAACCGTCTTGCTTATTTGGCACCAGCCATTCTATTTTACATAGCTACTCCAATCCCTTTTGCAAGTTATGATTCACTTATTGCTTTATTCAATGGGGTTGTTTTAATGTCCTCTAAATGGTTTAAATCCTCCGTCTTCAGACGGAAAAGACTTAAGTCCTTGCAAATGGTTATCTTAGCAAGATGAAAAATTACACAAAAGCAAGTCATACGATTT
>JAAEPD010000411.1 GCA_024222455.1 Aureispira sp. | reverse complement strand
CTTCAATAACCCTTCTCTTGCTTGATAATTTCTAAAGGCTATTAACAAATCATCTATCTCGATGTATAATTTTATTAGCTTATTTTCTGTAAATTGAACATTCATAAAGATTGGTTTGACTGTTTTTAGATTTTTTCTACAGATCAAATTTACAAAACTTTACAAATCAATCTTTTATTCCTTGTTCTAATCCTTAGTTCACGTTAAGTATAACAAGTTTGTAAAAGGTATTGGAACTTTAGCTAAACTAGCAGACAATAGTGCCTTAGAAGCTTTTTTAGATAATCCAGAAGATTTTAAAGCAGCCAAAGCTTGGGCTAATGATGTTACTAGCAAATTTGAAGCAGCAGCCAATCTTATTCCCGACTCTTTGCCAGGAATTCCTCCTTCTTTGATCCAATTTATAAAGAAAATATTGAGTGCACCTAAATATTTTGTGGGGCCTGTTGTGCGAATAATAGAAAAGAGAGAGGCTCGCCTGAAAGAAATATTAGAACAGGGTAAAAAAGGAGAAATGGGAAAAGGAGCTACTATAAGTAATGGAAATCAAGTTCTCTGGGAAGGGAGTCTTTGTTATGTTTATAATCAAGCTTATAATCAAAGAGGTTATTATGACAGAGAAATTATAACTTTATCTCAATATATGGAGAGACTGAGAGATGGACATTATTCTATAGAAGGCATCAATTCTAAAGACTTTGATGAGTTTAGCTATAAAGATGCTATGGATGTTTTGGTAGAAGCGGTTGAATTTGATAGTGGGCTCGATGATGAAACTTCAAAAAGATGGCTTTCTTATTTGAATAAGCATAGATAAATAAAGTGTTTAAGAAAAAAAACAGATAAAAAGGTTAGCTATCAGATAGATTGCTTAACCTTTTTTTATTTTTGAGAAAATAATAAAATATTATCAGTTTTTAATTTAGAAACAAATGCAACAATATCACGACTTATTACAACATATATTAGACAACGGAACAGCTAAAGGTGACCGTACAGGGACAGGAACAATAAGTGTTTTTGGATACCAAATGCGTTTTAACTTAGAAGATGGTTTTCCTTTGGTCACTACCAAAAAAGTACACCTCAAAAGCATTATTCACGAATTGCTTTGGTTCTTAGATGGAGACACCAATGTGAAATACTTGCAAGACAATAAAGTACGTATCTGGAATGAGTGGGCTGATGAAAATGGAGAATTAGGGCCGGTTTATGGCAAACAATGGCGTAGTTGGGAGAGTCCTAGTGGCGAAATAGTTGATCAAATATCAGAAGTAATCAAAACCATTAAGAATAACCCAAATTCTAGACGAATTTTGGTCAATGCTTGGAATGTAGGAGAGCTATCTCAAATGGCCTTATCTCCTTGCCACTGTCTTTTTCAGTTTTATGTAGCAGATGGTAAACTCTCTTGCCAATTATATCAACGTAGTGCCGACTGCTTTTTGGGAGTCCCCTTCAATATAGCTTCCTATGCCTTGTTGACACAGATGATTGCACAGGTTTGTGGTTTGGGATTAGGTGATTTTGTCCATACATTTGGAGATACTCATTTGTACAATAATCATATAAAACAAACTAAATTGCAATTGACACGTGCACCCAAGGCACTGCCAACCATGAAGATCAATCCTGATGTAAAATCAATCTTTGATTTTAAATATGAAGATTTTGAATTAGTTGGATACAATCCTGATCCTCATATCAAAGCAGCTGTATCTATTTAGGAGTGTTTTAAGGCACTTACAATACTTTCATTACGCACATCTGTTTCGATTACACCATCTCGTAGTCGAATGATTCGGTGTGCATGCTCTGCAATATCGGGTTCGTGTGTTACTAGAATTACGGTGTTGCCTTGGTTATGAATTTCTTCAAATAAAGCCATTATTTCTATAGATGTCTTACTATCTAGATTACCTGTAGGTTCATCCGCTAGTATAATAGAAGGAGAGTTGACCAATGCTCTAGCAACAGCCACACGCTGACGCTGACCACCCGAAAGTTCATTCGGCTTGTGATGTACACGATCTCCTAAACCTACAGAATCTAAGACACTTTGGGCTCTATCTAATCGTTTAGATTTGCGCATACCCGAATAAACTAAAGGTAAGGCTACATTTTCGAGAGAGGATAGACGAGGAATCAGGTTAAAGGTTTGGAATACAAAGCCAATTTCCTTGTTTCTGATCTCAGCAAGCTCATCATCACTAAGATTACTAACATCAGAGCCATTAAGAATGTATGAACCATCACTAGGTGTATCTAGACAGCCTAGCATATTCATTAAAGTAGATTTACCAGAACCAGAAGGTCCCATAAGTGCTACATATTCATTTTTCTGAATATCAACTGTAACGGAACGAAGGGCATGGACTTCTTGGTCGCCCATACGATATACTTTCTTGATGTCTTTTATACTTATAACTGGTTCTGCCATGATGCTGTTTATAATCTTTAAGGAAACTGAGTTCTTTGGTCTATTGCCTAAAATCCTAAATGGTTATCAATAAAAAGTCAGAAGTTTTGAAGAATCTACAAAGACTACACTCAAAACTTCTGATGCTAAAATATATTATTTTTATAATATATACTCTAATCTACACCGACATTAAGTAGTTGGTAACTTTTTTTTCGACCAATTAAGCTTATTATCAGATCTTTTTAGCTTTGATAGAGCATCCAAATGCTTTAGTGTAATCTGGATTAGGCGCTTCTCCTTTTAATAATGCATCTAATGCATTATTAAGATAAGGTTTACTAACATCTTCTGCCTCTTTGCTATCATCGATTGCACCTATATAAGCAACTTTTAAACCCTCTTCTGTTTTTTGTAATATGTAAGTATGTGGAGTTTTTGTTGCACCATAAGCTGGGTACACTTTTTGTTCTTCATCAAATAGATAAGGGAAGGTAAAACCTTTTTCGCTGGCACGAACTTTCATGCCCTCAAAATCATCATCTGGAGCGACCTCTGGATCATTAGGATTGATAGCAATCACAGGATAACCCAACGCTTTATATTTTTTATCTAATTCAATAATTCGATCTTCGTAAGCTATAGAATATGGACAATGATTACAAGTGAAAATGACAATAAACCCTTTAGCTTCTCCATAAGAACCTAAAGAAACCATTTGGTCATCTACATTTTTTAGGTTAAAATCTGTAGCAATATCACCTACTTGGTAACCTTTTGGCATTTTTTCTTCGTTTTCCTTAGTAGGAGCCGTGTTTGTTTTAGGTTCATTGTCTACAGAAGCCGTGTTAGCACCTGTAGTTTGTTGATCACCACAAGAGCTCACCAACAATGTTAGTAAGCCAAAAAAACTGATTGTTTTGAAAATTTTTTTCATTAGATTTGTTTGTTAAGTGAATATTATATCCCAATTTTAGATTAATGAAACAGCCCGAATATACAAAAGGTTTAATATTAATTTTACTGAGTTGCATATACTTGTTTAGTGCTTGCATTAAAACAATTGAGATACCTTTAGTTTATGATTCAAAGGTAGTCATAGAAAGTATTCTAACTCAAGATAGTTGCTATGCTATAGTATCTAGATCCATTTCTTATTCTGATACTAGTCGAAAGCTTGTACCGGTGGAAGATGCTGTTGTGTTGGTGGGAGATGGAACCAATGAAGATTCGCTGTCTTACACAGAAGATGGGGTATATACGAACAGTAAACCAACTATTGCTTACCAATATGGCCAAAGCTATAGTACAACAGTGACGGTTAGTGGAAAAACTTATACTGCAACCAGTAATTTACCTATACAAAATCCTAACTTAAATAGTGCTGTTATTAGTTTGAGAGATACAATGACAGAGGATAGTATAGTTTTGAGTAGAATAGGGCGCTTAGCAATTAATTTTGACGTAAGAAAAGATAGTAAGTATTGGCTTAGAGTTTGGGCTAATGGGAAAGAACATAAAGATATAGAACTGTATAATTCTTCTGTAACAGGGGCTATTACTTATCGAACAGATTTATTGGATTTAGGATTATTGAGTGCGGGAACATCTATTAAGGTTATGCTTTGCCAATTACCTGACCTTACGTATGAGTATTTGTATAGTCTTTTGAGTATAAATGAGAATATTGCCTTACCTTCTATTGTAGGGACTTATGTGCAGCCTATCAGTGTCTTTGATAATGGCGGACTCGGTTATTTTGCAGCTATAACCACAGATACTATGAGTTTGGTTGTACCCTAAATTAGACTCTACTCTTAGCTTACTACTGATATATACTTAAATAAGCTTCTTTGGGCAAAGGTAGTTTTCGTAACTGATAGGCTTTCTGTTCCCAAAAACGATCCATCCCTTGATAGTTGAAATCTGCAAAAACATTGTTGGGGTCTTCTCCCCATTGCACAAAACTATTGCCCAAAACCAAACCGATCTTGCCATAATCATTGTAAAAATAATCTTCTAAAAGTGGTAAGATTTGATTACCAAAGACCTTGTTTAGGTCTTCTAAACAGGCTATATGCATAAAATAAGCATGCCCAATAACATAAGTTTTATCCAATAAAACCCTAATTCGTTTATTTATTGTTCGAAGCAATTCTTGTAAGTTAATACCTTCTATATTCTCAGCCAACAGTTCATACTCTGGGCTTGTTTCTACAAACACAAAACGCCTACGTAGAGCTGCATCCAACAGTTCTGTACTACGGTCTGTTGTGTTCATAGTGCCAATAATGTAGAGATTGCTAGGCAGGCTTAGCGTAGTTTTAGAATAGGGGAGTTGAGTGCTAATTTGGTTGGGCTGTTGGAGCCTTTTGTCAGCTTCGAGCAAGGTGATGAGTTCTCCCAGTATATTGGCAATATTTCCTCTGTTGATCTCATCTATAATGAGTGCATAGGTATTGTTTGGGTTGTCTAAAGCTCTATTTGTTATTTGTTTGAATAGGCCATCTTGTACCTCATAAAGGACTCGACCATTTTTTGTAATGGGTTTTATTCCCTCTACAAAATCTTCATAGCTCATAGCTTGATGAAATGTAGTAAAAACTATTTGCCCTCGATCTAAATAGTCTTCAAAACGTTTTTGTAAGATAATTTGAGCTTCTTTTTCGAGTGTAGCCAATGTTTTTTGCTCTACTACAGCTATTGCTTGGCGAATACTTTTGTAGGTTTTTCCTGTACCAGGAGGGCCATACAAAATTTGATTGAGGGGGACATCTGATTGCGCTAAATAGTATTGTGGCAATGGTTCTGCTACAATTTTATCCATCAACTCTCCTTGATAAGTATCTTCATCTGTAAATTTCCAAAGATCTACTATTGTAGGATGATAGATTAATAGTGTTAACAGGTAAGTTTGGTTGGCTATATTAGTGGTCTCTAGTTTTTTGTGAGAACTAAAATAAGCTAATAAGTCAGCTGTAAAATGATTTGCTTTAAATGGCTTATGCAGTAGATTCTTTGCAATTAATTTTCGATGTTCTTGAGATAATATTGGAAAATGCTTATCAGGATTTTCGGTATAACTTAAAGCACTTTTGATGATGTCTGTATTAATCTTTGGTTTAGCCAATTTTAGTTGCCCTAAGTTTTGGAGCCAACTTAGTTGTCGAACTCCTGTATTGCCAAAACTACGTTGGTTTTTGTATTTATTCCAATGTGCTTTACCTACAGTTTTGTTATCTGCATAACTTATATATTCACCTAAAAGGTTTGCCCATTTAGCTTGTTTTGATCGTTTCGAAAGACTTTGAGCAAAATCATTGTATTGGCCATCAAATTTTTTGTAGTGCTCTATGAATTTTTTGTAGAAGTTAGGGCTGGCTTCAAATTGCTTGATTTGCTTCAGTACATCCTGTGCTTTTTCAAAGTAAAAAGGCTCACTACTGATAATGGATTGGTACTCTTTAGTTCTTAGGATTTCCTCAATTGTCTGGCTTAAAAGGCTTTTGTATTGTTGAGCTAATTCTAGTTCTTTGATCAAGTTCTTACGCTCTGAAAAAAGCTGGGTATTTGGCGTTGTGGCCAACTCGTAAAAGAATTCTTGATGTTGTTGGCGTTTAATTTTTCGGTAATGTTGCTCTATTGCTGTTATACTTTCTAGCCATTGTTGCTTGGTTTTGGCATCGAAAAAAGATTTGTTATTATGTTTTAAAGGTTGTTTGTGAAGCAATTCATTCAACTCTTGAAGTTCAAGATCTTCAATATCTTTGGGTTGTTCTTTTAGCAGGAGAATTTGAGTGCTAATTTTGCCTTTATTGATCTCTTGTCGAAGAAGTTCCTTGTTGTTTAGGATTAATTGGAATACAAAAAAACTGCCTTTTTCAGTTTGTGTAGCTACTAAGTTTGTAGCCCAGTTTTGATACTGAGGCTTTGTTTCGGTATGTTTGAAAAATAGATTGAGCACCTCTAAAAAACTATTGACCAGTTGTATAGAAGGATAGTTCTTGAAGAAATTGACAAAGTTGCTTGGAATGTTGCTCATGTGTTGCAGTAAAGTGTATTCTGAATAAAACCAAAAATATTATTTTATTTAGAATAAAGTGAGTGATTTAAGCAAAATAGTAGAATTTATAAATAGTAAAGCCTGCTTTGAATACAAATCAAAGCAGGCTTTACTCTAGAATAGAATCAAATCTATTTTCCGATATATTGTATCTTTCTACTATATGTTTCTTTAGTTTCTGTAGAGGTTAACCTGATTAGGTAATAACCACTACCTAAAGATGGGCTTAAGTGGATAGAATTTGTTCCACTGATGACTCTTATAGAGTTATTGTATAGGATTTTCCCTGTCAAATCAATAATATCAACATTGTATTTACCTTCATTATCAGAACTCATATTCAAGACAACATCTGCATTTTTTTGATAAGGAACAAATTTAAAATTGCCATCTACACAACTTGAAACAGATATAATATCTGAGTATAAAAACTTACCATTTTTATAGTTTTGTTTTAACCTGTAGTAGCTCTGTGTTTGCTGAAAAGGTGAATTATCTGTAAAAGAGTAGTTCTTGAGAGTTGAGCTATTACCTTCTGCTTCAACCTTTGCTACTAACTCAAAGTTAACTGCATCAAAACTCCTTTCAATACTAAAAAAGTCATTATTTTTTTCTGTATTAGTTGCCCAATTAAGCTGGATGTTAGTTTGATCACATTTTCCTGTAAAATAGGCTAGTTCTACTTGTAGGAGTGTTGCATCTAAAGCCAATGTCCAGTTAGATGCAGAGTTGGTCACACCATTAGCTGTAACTGTGTTAGTTGCTGGATCACTAGCTTGAGAAGCAATATTAGTAGTAGGTTCTAACCATGTAGCTGCTCCTGCATCCCATTGCTGAGCCCTAAGATTAACTTCTCCATTGCCTGGAACTTCAGCATCTGCATAAGTATAGGTTAAATTGGCATTCATTGTTCCTGCAACATCAATATCCCAAAATCTATTTACAGCACTAGCCGAGTTGTCTATAATTCCTATGCCATCCATATGTGTTACGGTTGGTGCATATGGAATATTATCATCGGCCACAGTAGGGTAGGTTGCTACGCTAACTACTCCTTGGCTAGAGGCTACTCGCTCATAAGTAAATGGGATATAAGTGCCAGCTGCAGTGCCAAAAGGGAAAATATGTCCTCCCGTAACACTATTGATCCGCCAAGAAAGTGTACTAGTCATATCTGTTCTTTCACTTATCACATAACCATCAGTTCTTCCAATAGCATTAGTAGCAGTGTTATCCATGTACATATCATGGCCGTTTAAATCAAATCCTCCGCTAGTCAATGTAATCTGATTGACAGCTTCAGCATCCCTATCTAAAAGAATATTTCCAGATGCTTTATTTTCTATAATAGTGTAAAATGTAGTTAGGTTAGAACCTTCAATTGTTTGGTCTATAGTGCCATTAAATGTATGTACATCATTACCATGAGCAAATGTTCCATTGTTGGTCCAATCACCTAAAATAGAAAAATCTCCTGCAGATGTCTTCGCGTTAGAACCACCAAACTCAATATGTCCATAAGTCTGTGCCGTAACAGTTTGTGCAGAAGGACCATCATAGGTTACTCTACTTGTTGCTCCTATTGTTGTGGTTGTATATGATGTTGGAAAATCACTATCACCTCCAATCTGAAGCTCAGATCCATTGTTTAGTGTCATGGATGCTCCAAAAAAAGCATTGCAGTCAAACTCATTGATGTTTGCTACTGAATTATTGTTGGTTGTAAAATTGCCATCATAGGTAGAAAAGGAAGTAGTAGAACCTGTGCCACCATAAGTAACTGTGGGACTATTTGAGTTCCCAAAAATCATACTGGCAGGTACCACAAAGCTGTTAGAGCTGTAATTGATATTTTGAGCAACTGGAGCATCGTATATGAAATCTGGTTCCACACCTGGAGATGTATAGGCCCAATCTCCCAAAGTAAGTGTAGAATTGAAAGTCATTGTTCCTTGAGATGCTGCATCGGCTTCTATGAAAACATCTCCATCACCTCCATTGTGAAACGTAGCAGTACCATTAAATATAAAACCTCCAGATCCTGCATCTATTTGAACTTCATCTCTTTGTGAAGAATTAGTGTATCGAACTGCATTACAGATAAAAGTCCCATTAACTGTTAATGTTCTATTGAGAACATCCAACCTACTCAGTACAATACCTGAGCCATTAGAGCTATTGCCATTGAAGTCTAAGTTGTTTACAGTAATATCAGCACTTAGGGTAATCGTTGTGGAGTTAGTCAAGGTAACAGTAAAATTATCACCTGCAGCTAATGCTCCTCCTCCTGTCCAGTTTCCTACAGTGTTAAAATCATTATTAACAGCTCCTGTCCATGTACGGTTTACAGCTATTAATTGAAAGGAGGCAAAAAGGGAGATAAATAATATAATATATTTTGAATGTATCATTCTTAAACGGGTTTTGAAGTTGTTTAAAATGAGTTATAAGAATCTTGGGCAATTCATTATTAAACAACTTTGCTTTTGTGGAATTATTTGTTTGTATCTAAATTATAGGTTAGGCACTATTTGACTAACGCACCAGCTTTTTTTGCTGCATCAAAAGTTCCATAAATATTCAACAAGGAGTCTTTCCTGCTTGTAATAGTATGGATGGATGAATTTAGATAACTATTCCTTGTTTGTTCCCAATTCTTATTTTCTTGAGCTGTTTTTTCTGTATTGGTAAGCACTTTTTCTTGCTTTGTTTTTGTAGGAACTTGAGCCGTTTGGATTTTTTCTGCTTTAGCATCCTTAATTTTTGAGGTTTCAACATTTTGGGCTAATATAGTCCCACTGATGCTCATAAAAAAAAGGAAAAGAGAGGTTTGTAGTAGTTTGTTCATAGTTATTAATTTAAAATTTAAGTAATAATATAGTAACGAGAGAATGTGTCTAAAACGCTGCGAATGTATGATATTAATGTCAATATGTATACTTTATTACCATTTAAGGGACATCTTTAATGTCCTCTAAATGGTTTAAATCCTCCGTCTTCAGACGGAAAAGACTTAAGTCCTTGCAAATGGTTATCTTAGCAAGATGAAAAATTACACAAAAGCAAGTCATACGATTT
>JAAEPD010000410.1 GCA_024222455.1 Aureispira sp. | reverse complement strand
TAGTCTCTACTATAGGAGCACTATCATCTGTTGAATTTAATGCAGAAACTCCCCATTTAGTAGGATAAGCCTCTTGGACTAAAAATCCAGCAATTGGTAAAGCAGCAGGCCCTATTGGAATAGGGTTTTTTAACAAAGGATGATATATAAAAATCAAAATATCCTTCGTTCTTACTTTTTCTTCCCAATTCTTAACAGCCTTAAGAGTATCTTGGCACCAACCTGTCACAGGATCCAAAGCAAATCCCATGACAGCAATATGTCTAGGTTTGAGATAACGCTTAACTGTCAATGCAGAAGTACTCACTTTATCGAACATTTTTCGAGGAGTACTCCAACCAGCTTCATTATACTCAGAAGTCCCATAAGATAACTCCAAACCATCAACCTCTGAAAAAGCTACAGCTCCTGAATCTAATGCCTGAACAGCTAAGTCAGCCATTGCATTAGCAGTAGCTAAAGGGTTGCTTGCATCAAAAGGATCTTCAAGAAATAACATCTCAAAGAAAAAACTGGGTATAGGCTCATTTAGGAAATCACCTACTGGTCCTAACATTCCTAATAAATCCATTATGGGTTAAATTTTAATTGTTTTTAATT
>JAAEPD010000409.1 GCA_024222455.1 Aureispira sp. | reverse complement strand
TTAAGCCTCTTAGCGCCGATGGTACTGGTATTAACCGGGAGAGTAGGTCACCGCCAACTTTTTTTCTTTTTATGAAAATTACTCTTCATAAAATATAAGCATCAATAGATCTTTTTCTATTGATGCTTTTTTTGTTTGTAGCGCTTATAGTAAAATAAAAACTCAATTACTCTTACCTTTTTAATAGAGTTTATTACTTTTGAAATTGTAAGCTCTATTTTTGTTTTCCTATCTGTGAAATTTGAACTTTTAATTAAAAAAAGATTACTGAACTACTATATGAAGCCAATAAAAAAAATTATTAGGACTATAATTGAATGGATATACCCAAGTCTTTTATTTGCTAATAAATCATTTTCTCAAGATGGAGAAGATATGTTATTGAGGGCCTTCTATGAAGGAAAAAAAAACTATAAAGGATTTTATGTAGATATAGGTGCACACCATCCTTATCGGTTTTCGAATACAGCTTTTTTTTATAAAAAGAAATGGAGAGGAATTAATATTGAACCTACACCAAGTCTTATGGGCGCTTTCCAAAGAGTAAGAAAGAGGGATATAAATCTAAATATTGGTATTTCAAACTCTAATTCAAAACTTACCTTTTACGAATTTAATGAACCTGCATTGAATAGTTTTGATAAAGACTTATCAAAGCAAAGAGATCAAGATTCAAGTAATAACTATAAAATTATTTCAGAGAAAGAGATTCAGGTGAATTGTTTGAAAGATGTACTTGAAAAGCATTTGCCCAAAAATCAAACTATCGACTTTTTTAATGTTGATGCTGAAGGAAGAGATCTTGATGTGTTAGAGTCCAATGACTGGAATAAGTTTAGACCTATTTATGTATTGGTTGAAGATCTATTCAATGCAGAAGATTCTAGTAGTTCCAAAATATATTCTTTTATGGTAGGAAAAGGGTATAGACTTGTAGGTAGATCAAAAAGAACATTTTTATTTGAAGATAATCAACAATAGATTATCTGAAAGTATTAAAAAAATTGAGGAGAGTCCCTTTTTGTATAAGAGGCCATATTCTTAATAGTTTTGGCTGCTACATGCCAAAATGACATTACTATTCTTTTGAAAAACTGCTATTTTGCCTTATTTTACAATTCTAGTATTCATTTGGATACGAATTTGATCTTCCCTAAATGTATTCAAAATTCCAATAATTAAACACATTAAATCTAATATAGATGTTTGATAAGTTCACAGAAAAATCGCGTCAGGCTGTACTAAAGTCACAAGAATATGTACGTAATCGTCAACAACAAGATGTTCAGATTGCGCACTTGCTCAAAGGCATGTTAGATACTGATGAAAGTTTAGTAGGCTTTTTATTAAAAAAGCTAGGAATTAATATTGCCGACTTGAGTGGGAAATTAGATGTTATAATGGATACTTACCCTAAAGTTTATGGTGCGGGGAAGCATGGAAGCCATTTATCTAAAGATGCAAGCCAAGCTATACAATCAGCTCAGAAATTAGCTCAAGATTTCGGTGATGAGTTTGTTGCTATGGATATGGTTTTGGCTGGTATGTTTTCTGTAACTCATGACAAAACCGTTAAGTTACTAAAATCATTGGGAGCCAATGAAAAGGATTTAGGGAGTGCCATCAAAGAGTTAAGAAAAGGAAGGACAATAAATAGTCAAAGTGCAGAGAATGAATTTAACGCACTTAATAAATTTGCGGTTAATCTAAATGAGCATGCAAGATCAGGTAAGCTCGACAGAATAATAGGTAGAGATGAAGAGATTAGAAGAATTTTACATATTCTATCTAGACGCAAAAAGAATAATCCTATTGTATTGGGAGAGCCTGGTGTTGGTAAAACAGCTATAGTAGAGGGATTAGCTTGGCGAATTGTAGATCATGATGTGCCAGAAAATTTACAAGATAAAACTGTATTTTCTTTAGATTTGGCAGCATTGGTTGCTGGAGCAAAGTATAAAGGAGAGTTTGAGGAGCGTTTGAAAGCTGTAGTAAAAGAAGTATCGAGTTCAGATGAAGTGATTTTATTTATTGATGAAATTCACACCTTGATTGGCGCTGGTGGTGGTGGTGGTGCTATGGATGCTGCAAATATCTTAAAACCAGCATTAGCAAGAGGAGAGTTGAGAACTATTGGAGCAACTACATTGGATGAGTATCAAAAGTACTTTGAGAGTGATAAGGCATTGGAACGTCGATTCCAAAAGGTAATGGTTGATGAGCCAAGTGTAGATGAGACAGTGGCTATATTGAGAGGTTTGAGAGAACGCTACGAGAATCATCACCAAGTTCGTATTCTAGATGGTGCATTGATTGCTGCTGCTGAATTATCAGATCGTTACATTAGCGATCGTCAACTGCCGGACAAGGCAATTGACTTAATGGATGAGTCTGCTGCAAAACTGCGTTTGGAGTTGAACTCTATGCCAGAGAAATTAGATGAATTGGATAGAAAGGTTCGCCAATTGGAAATTGAGCGTGAGGCTGTGAAGAGAGATGGAGATAAAAAGAAGTTAGCTGTGATTAATGAATCAATTGCAAATTTCTCAGAAGAGTTGACAGAGCTAAAAGCTGGATGGCAAGATGAAAAAGAAATGATTAATATAATCCAATCTTGCAAAGCCAAGATGGAGGAATATAAAATAGAAGCCGAAGAGGCTCGACGTAATGGAGACTATGCTAAGGTAGCAGAGTTGGAGTATGGCAAGATGAAAGAGCAAGAAATTATCTTGAAAAATGCCAATGAAAAACTTAATGAGTTAGCTCCTGATAAACGTTTGACAGATGGAGAGGTAGATGCTACTGATATTGCAGATGTAGTTTCTCGTTGGACAGGTATTCCTGTTTCTAAAATGATGGAAAGTGAACGTGTGAAGCTTCTAAAAATGGAGCAAGAAATAGGAAAAAGATTGATTGGCCAAAAATCAGCTGTACAAGCTGTTTCTGATGCTGTTCGTCGTAGTAGAGCTGGGCTGCAAGATTCTAATAAACCTATTGGGTCTTTTATTTTTATGGGAACTACAGGGGTTGGTAAAACGGAGTTGGCCAAAGCTCTAGCTGATTTCTTATTTAATGATGAAGGAGCTATTGTCCGATTTGATATGAGTGAATACATGGAAAAACATGCTGTAGCTCGTTTGGTAGGACCTCCTCCTGGTTATGTAGGCTATGAAGAGGGGGGACAATTAACAAATGCAGTTCGTCGTAAACCTTATTCTATTATCTTATTGGATGAGATAGAGAAAGCGCATCCTGATACCTTCAATATCTTATTGCAAGTCTTGGATGATGGGCGTTTGACAGATAATAAAGGTCGAGTTGGTGATTTTAAGAATACTATTATTATCATGACGACCAATATGGGGTCAGATATTATCTATGATAATTTTGATGGCTTGGATGATGTTAGTGATGATAAACGCCAAGAGATTATAGATGTTACTCGTTTAGAGGTAGTTGAGGCTCTAAAAGATAAGATGCGTCCAGAGTTCTTGAATAGAATTGATGAGCAAATCATGTTTACACCATTAAACAAAAAAGAGATCAAGCAGATCTTAATATTATTGTTGAAAGGTATCAAGAAGCGTGTGGAAGGTCAAGGATACACTATAGAGCTGAGTGAAGATGCTATTAATGTTTTAGCAGATTTGGGTTATGATCCTCAATATGGTGCTCGTCCTATGAAGCGTGTGCTACAAAGAGAATTAGTCAACGAGTTATCCAAAGAGCTATTATCAGGTAAGTTTGCACCAAATGATTGTATCTTAGTAGATGTAGATCAAGCAACACAAAAACTGTTGTTTACAGCAAAAGAAGTTAAGGAAGAAACTACTGCTTAATAAATATAAGCATGTTAAGAATATAGAGAGAAGTCAGCTTATTGGGATAGGCTGACTTCTAGTTATTTTTAATATTAGCTAATTATTAAAAATAATAGACTGTTTTTAGAACAAAAAAGGCTTAAAGTCATTTATAGAATAACTTCCTGTGTTTTATCTAGTTATTAGAGTTTTAAAAATGACTAAAATCAAAAGAAGTTAGAACATCAACCATAGTTTAAATTTAATAGCCTTCGAAAAAAAATAAGTTTTGGCAACCTATTCAATTAAGGATTTAGAAAAACTTAGTGGGATCAAAGCTCATACCATTCGTATTTGGGAACAACGCTATAATATTATAGAACCCAAACGAACAGATACCAATATTAGATATTATACAGATAAGGATCTGAAATATGTCTTGAATATTGCGTTTCTGAATAAGAGTGGAATGCGTATCTCTAAGATTTCTAAAATGTCTTCTTCCGAAATTGTTGCTACTGTAAAAGATTTATCTAAGGATAATTATGACAATTCTGCTATTCTCCAAACACTAACAATGGCAATGGTAGAGTTGGATAGTCAAAAATTTGAAGAGGTTCTTGACAATAATATAGATCAAGATGGTTTTGAGACAACTATCCTAAATGTAATAGTCCCTTTTATGGAAAAGTTGGGCTTATTGTGGTTTACTGGTTCTATTAGTGCTATACATGAACAGTTTGTTTATTGTTTGATTCGTCAAAAGATAATAGCAACCATTGATAAATTAGCTCCACCAGAATTTCAAAAAGATAAGGTGGTTTTGTATCTACCGGAAGGAGAAGAACAAGAGATTAATATTTTATTAGTTTATTATTTATTAAAGTATAGAGGAGTTCCTGTTGTCTATTTAGGCTCTCATATTCCTGTAGCAGAATTGGATATAGTCTATCGAGTACATAACCCTAAATACGTGTACACTATTCCTTCTGAAATGAAGTCGAAAGACTCTCCACAAGAGTATGTCGATAAGTTGTGTAATGTAGCACCTCAACGCACATTTTTGATTGGGACACATCAAGTATCGAGCATGTTTAATAATTTACCTTCCAATGCTCATGAGTTAGAGGATTTTAATGCAGTTATTGAGTTTTTTGATAATAAAGAAGCTTAAATAGAACAAGCTGCTTGAGTTTACGTATTAACCAAGAAACTAAAATAATGAAGGTAGCAGCATTTCTAAAACACCTCCAATTCGAAAAACGTTATTCTAAGCATACCTGTATTGCCTATCAAACAGATTTGGAGCAATTCAAAGATTATTTAGATCGAACTTATGACCTCCAAAATTTATTGGAAGTACAGTCTATGCATATTCGATCTTGGACAGTTAGTCTCATGCAGTTGGAATTGTCGCCAACGTCTATACACCGAAAAATTTCTACCCTCAAAACATTTTATAAGTTTTTATTGACCAATGGTGATATTAGTCAAACACCCCTTAATAGAGTGTTTCTTCCTAAAAAAGGGGATAGGTTACCTGCGTTTGTGGAGCAAGGAAAGTTAGATACACTCTTCAATGAACTAGAGTTTCCTGTGGGGTTTGGAGGTTTGAGAGATAACTTACTTGTCGATTTGTTATATTCTACAGGTATACGTAGAAGTGAGTTAATTAACCTAAAATGTATAGATATAGATCAACACAAGAATACGATAAAAGTAACAGGTAAGGGAAATAAAATCCGCTTGATTCCGATTCATAAAGATTTGAAAAATCTGATTGTAGAATATATAGAAGAACGAAAATCTACATTCCCTGATGCAGCACATGATTATTTGCTCGTAACAGATAAGGGAAAGCAACTCTATCCTAAGTTTGTTTATAATAAGGTAACACACTACTTATCTTTTGTAACGACTGCCCAAAAGAAGAGTCCACACGTTTTGCGGCACTCCTTTGCAACACATCTTTCTAACAATGGAGCGGACCTTAATGCTATTAAGGAATTATTGGGGCATGCTAACTTAGCTGCAACACAACTCTATACACACAATTCTATAGAAACGCTCAAGAAGGCTTATGAGCAAGCACATCCAACTGCAAAGGATAAAAATAAGGATATAGCAGATCCCTTTAAATAGAAATTGTATACTTTAGTAAATTTGCAAGGATAGTATTAAACCAATCCATTATGCCAATTATTGTACTTATAGTTATTTTGTTAGGGGCAACCTTTATTCCTTGGATTATCTCTTTTTCTAATTTTACTAAGATCCCAGATGGGAAATCTCAATTCTGGAATCGCTTTCTCTCAACTTTAGGACTAGCAGTTTTAGTAAGTATACTTTCTTTTTTACCAGTATATTTTCAAGAGCATAATCCTAATTCAGGGCAAACTATGAATCTTGGACCTGCATTTTTGTTTTTGGGTGGAGTGTTTAGTAGCATAATTATGTTTTTTATTGCAGGAATTGTTGCCTTAGTCAAGAGTTCAAAAACCTTAAAGAGAGATGATCTACATCAGGATATTCTTGATACTGATTTATAAAAAAAATTAACTTGCTTAAAATAACAATGCTGAAAGGGACAACTTTCAGCATCATTATTTTAATATATGTTCATTAGTGTGTGAAGCTTTTCTAACTCTTTAGAAAAGGGGACTGCTATTTTTTACTTGATAAAGTTAAAAATGCACACACTATTAATATTAGAATCCGAATATTATTGACGACTTGGTAAACTATCCAAATAAGCTTGCCAGCCTACTTTTTGATACTCCGCAGCAGTAGTAGCCGGATCTTCAGACAGATAAATACCTCTACCTACAATCATTACATCTACACCACGATCCGAAAATGCTTTTTGAGGGTGGTTGTATGTTTGCCCATGAGCATCACCTTTAGTAGCCATATTGATACCAGGCGAAAATAGCATCAATTCTGCATCTTTCGGACGATGACGTTGAGCCACTACACCCATAACCACATCACGTTGACGCAAAGCAATATCAAAAGCCTGCTCTACATAATCTTCTGAAGTTAGTGTATCTTTAGTAGACATTTCTGCTACCACAATCAATGCAGTATTATCTAATTTACCTGTTGCTTTGAGTGCTTCTACACTAGAAGAACCTGCAATAACATGCACTGTTACTACATCTGCCCAATCTGCTATAGATAGAGGAGCTGCCGTAAATTGTTGCATCGCAATATGTCCAATATCGGCAAACTTACGATCTTCAAACAATAGGAAGTTATGCTTTTGAGCTAATGCTTTAAGCTGAACAGGTAAGTCCGCATCAAAATCTTGGATATTATCAATATGCGTTTTGAGCATACAAATATGTGGACCAACCTTATCAGCTAAAGCTAAAAGTTCAGCCTTAGTTTTTACATCACCAGAGCAACAAAGGTTACTACGTTTGCGACTCATGATTTTTAACAACTTTTTAGTTGTAGGGTGTTCAACCTGTCTTTCGATACTAGAGTATCTAAACGCTACTTTCTTGAGGCGACGTCTACGCAACGCTTCAAAACTAATGTGGTTTTCATGGATAAAATCCAAGGTATCCTCATACTGTTGCTGCGTAATTTTTTCACCAGCTAGTAAAATATCTAAGATTTCACCAACGGTATATACACAGTGTACCTGATAATCATGCTTCTCTAAAGCATCTTTACCACCTTGTTGGCGATCGACAATAGCCAATACATGGTCAATTTTCAGCCCCTCTTGTTCTAGAATCTCTAGAGTTTCGATCATACTGATACCACTACTAATTACATCGTCGATAACGACACAAGTGTCTCCTTTTTCAAAAACACCCTCTACTATTTTCTTAGTACCATGCTTTTTTACCTCTTTACGTTTTACAATCATGGACTTATCGTGCATGGTTGCCATAGTAGAGCTCAAGGATAGAGCTGCATAAGGTACCCCACAAATATGATCAACAGGCAAGCTTTTGGTGAGTTCCCAAAGTTGCTCACTGATCTCTTTGAGAATGTGAGGATAAGCAATAATTTTTCGAAAATCTAAATAGAAAGGAGATTGGAGACCACTCTTTAGCGTAAAAGAGCCAAATTGAAGTACGCCTAAATCAAAAAGTTGAAGTGCTAATTCTTGTTTGTTCATTGCTGCAATTTTGCCCACAAATGTATGGATATTGAATGTATTTTATGGGTATAACCTAGATTAAGTTAATGTTAATTCAGTTTGAGGGATATTTCTAATCTCCAAAATGTACCATTCAATACAAGAAGTGTTCTCTTGAAAAGGTTGACTTGTGCTAGATCTACTGGATGATTAATATTGTGTGTTCTTAAACTAAAAAATTATAAATAATGATAAGATTTTTATTGAGTACACTATTACTTTTAATAGTTTTTGGCGTAAGTCAAGCACAAGTGGTATATGTAAATACAGGTGCAACTGGTTCAAACAATGGGACATCTTGGGGGAATGCTTATACTGATTTAACAGAGGCTTTGCTCAATACATCTACAGGTGAGATATGGGTAGCACAAGGGAGCTATCAACCCACTAAAGATGAGCTAGGATTTACACCAGCTGGTAATGCACAAAAAACCTTTGTAGTACCTTCGGGAGTAAAAGTATATGGAGGGTTTATCGGAACTGAAACCCTGTTGAGTCAACGTAACTGGAGAACTAATATTACCATACTAGAAGGGAGTTTTGGAGGTAGTAGTAATTCTTATCATATTATTAAGATGAACAATGCTTCTCAGCTAACAGAGTTGGATGGTTTTACCATACAAAATGGTAGTGCTGATGTTGCTACCAATTCTTTTGGAGGAGGAATTAATATGTTAAACAGTTCAGCTACAATTCAGAATTGTACTTTCAAAACAAATTATTCTGTATCAGGTGGTGGTGCAGCATATGTTGCAGGAGGAAGCCCTCAGTTTCTTAATTGCATCTTTGATGATAATACTGCGGTTTCTAAAGCGGGTGCAATGAACTTGTCAAGTACAACTATTAAAATTGCAAATTGCTTATTTATAAACAACGAGACAACTGGTGGAGATGGAGGTGCTATACAGGGTTATGATGCTCCTGGTGAAATAAGTAATTGTACATTTAGTAAAAATATAAAAGGATCTAGTAATGAAAACGGTAAGGCACTTTGCCTTATATATGGCTTTAATACCTCCCATCGGATGGATATTAACAACTGTATTTTTTCAGGTAATCTACCTGCTGGATCTAGCGATGAACTATATTCTACTTCTGCAAATGCAAATGATACTGTTATTATCAACAATGTAATGGTTGATGGAGGTACACCTGCTCTTAGTTTTGTAGGATCTATCACCAGAGAGTTAAATAATATTATAACAACCTCAGGGCCTTTGTTTGTAAATGCAGCTAATGATAACTATGAGTTAGAGTGTCAAAGTTTGGCAGTCAATGCAGGGCAGGATGTTGGTCTAGGATTACCTGCTGAAGATTTAGCTGGAAATCCTAGAGTACTTAAAGGTGCTATAGATTTAGGAGCTTATGAAAATAATGGTGCTATAGGTATAATAGCTTCGGATACAGCGGTATGTGCAGGAGGATTTGTTACATTACAAGGCTCTTGTGATAGTGCATTTACATGGTCTAATGGAGTTGTTGATGGAATGCCATTTGCTCCTACTTCCACTACTACCTATACCTGTACAGGACAGCCTTCAGGACAAACAGCTCAAATTACTATTCAGGTTGTTAATATCCAAGATGAAACAGTGAATGGACCTAACAATACTTGTTTGGGAGATATTGCTACAATCACAACAGTAAGTTCTGTAGCTGGAGTTGATTATTATTTATTAGATAGTGCAACAGGTTTTGCTATTGATGGCCCTACTACCGGAACAGGGAGTGGGTTATCTTTCAGTACAAATCCTCTGATGGGAACCAAAACTTATGAAGTTTATGGAGCAGTAGGGGGAATGACCTCAGACGGACACACTATACCTAACACAAGTGGTTGCCTCGATTTTGATGGGAGCAACGATGAAGTAAATACGTCGTTAATGATTGCCCCTATCAATACATTTACTATAGAGGCATGGATTTATCCTAGAGGGACTACAACTGATGTACTTTGTTCAAATTATGGAGGAGGAGGAGCTTCCGTGGCTTCTAATGAGATTCTATTTGATACTTATGGAGGAACTAGTAATGGAAGAGGTCTCCGATTAGTTGCTGCGGGGAATACAGTTTTAGTTAATAATGTATTGACCCTCAATGAATGGAATCATGTAGCAGCTATTTGTGATAATGGTGCTATTACACTACTGGTTGATGGTATAGGCGTAAAAACTGGAACAGTTACAGGAACTATTAGTGCTACTGCTAGACCAATAACTATAGGTTGTCATCCTGTGTCTGCTCCAAATTCCCATTTTAATGGTAAAATAGATGAATTGCGTATGTGGAGTAAAGCGTTGTCTGCATCTGAGTTAAATGGGTGTATTAATGGAGGGAAAACTGGGTTATTAGCGTATTATGACTTTGAAGATGGGATGGGTTCTACTACCTTGACAGATAGAGTGGCTGGTAATAATGGTACCCTTAATGTTATGGATCCTGCTACAGATTGGACCAATGAAGGCTTGGCTTGTGGTTCCCCTGTCATGTTTCCAAATACTACTGGTTCAGGACTCGATTTTGATGGTAGTAATGATCAAGTCAATACCCCATTAACGATTGCTTCTACCAATACATTTACTATAGAGGCATGGATTTATCCTAGAGGGACTACAACTGATGTACTTTGTTCAAATTATGGAGGAGGAGGAGCTTCCGTGGCTTCTAATGAGATTCTATTTGATACTTATGGAGGAACTAGTAATGGTAGAGGACTTCGTTTGGTTGCTGCAGGAAATACAGTTCTAGTTAATAATGTGCTAACCCTCAATCAGTGGAACCATGTAGCAGCTATTTGTAATAATGGGAATGTAGTCTTACTAGTCAATGGTGCAAGTGTGAAAACTGGAACGATTACAGGAAATGTCAATGCTACTGCTAGACCAATAACTATAGGTTGTCATCCTGTGCCTGCTCCAAATTCTCATTTTAATGGTGTTATTGATGAACTGCGTATATGGAATAAAGCACTCACACAGACAGCGCTAATGAACAATATGAATCAGTGTTTGGTAGGTAATGAAACAGATTTGTTGGCTTATTACAATTTTGAAGATGGAAGTGGTCTTGTAGTGAATGAAATTGTCAACAATGCAGATGGAACTATGGTCAGTATGGATGCAGCTACAGATTGGGTAGATGGAAAGTTTTCTTGTAATCCAATTTGTGAGCAAACTATGTCTCAAACTATTACCATTATACCAGGCTTTGCAGATACTACCGTTACGCAAATCAATAATATATTAACTGCAACTGCTACAGGAGTTACGTATCAATGGTTAGATTGTGGCAATAGTTTTAGTCCTATCAATGGTGCTACTAATGCTTCTTTTACACCTATGAGTAGTGGGGATTATGCTGTAGAAGTTACTAATAATGGTTGTGTAGATACGTCATCTTGTAGAAATATTGTATTGGTAGGTCTAAATGAAGTTATTGCAAATAGCTCTATTCAGCTCTATCCAAACCCTGTAAAAGAAACTCTAAATATAGACTTGAGAGATATGGGAGAGCAAGTTTCCCAATTGCAAATTGTAGATGTTTTAGGTAAAGTATTACATGAAGAACAAGTATCTTCTTCCCTAGAACAAATCAATGTGCAAAGTCTAAGTTCGGGTATCTATTTTGTTAGAATGATACAAGGGCGCAACTTGATTCAACTTGAAAAGTTTATAAAAGAGTAAATTTTCCCTTAGTTTGATTGTGTTTAATAGTTTGCTATTTTTGAATTTTCTACTAAAATTTAAAAAATATTATTTCTTAGTTCTTGATAATCAAACTATTAATGCTTTTAGTTGCAATATGGACTAGCGTTGATTATCAATTACTTGCGAAAACTTAGCAAACTATAGTTATTTTAGGAGCAATTATCTCTTTTGTTATAAGGATAATTGCTCTTTTCTATATTCAAAAAGCTGTTGTTTGAAAAACTATTATCTATATATTATCTCTTTTATTTTTAGTCTATTTACTTCTTTTGAT
>JAAEPD010000408.1 GCA_024222455.1 Aureispira sp. | reverse complement strand
GCTTAATTTCTTCCGAAGACATTCCAAAGACTATGAAAAAACGACGGATAGTTCGGAAGCTTGGATTCTTTGGGCTAATTGCCAAATTTTATTAAACCGTTTTTAAACTTTACTTGCTTTAATTTTTAAACATGTTCTAAGATTGATAGAACACCAAAATACACCACTACTATGAAAAACTGGATATGCCTTTTGAGTATATGTTTACTATTTTTAGCTTGTAATAGAAAATCTTCTAGCAGTGAGCCCAAGAAAGAACCTTCAATTAATTCTAAATTCATCTCTGTAAAAGATGCAGGACTGGATGATCCTAACAATAAAATAGTTGGAAACTGGACTTATACGGTAGAAGGTTGTGTAAACGATAAGAATATAAAAGAGACCATTCATTTAGGTATAAGAGCGTCTGGTGTTGTAGAAACTGGAGGGAATGCTTTTGAATGTAATGGTTGTTCTCAGACCTTCAAAATAACCAAAGATCAATTATTGCCAGCCAACTGTACCTACAATTCAGATGGTTCTATGTCTATATCAAGCGAAAGCTGTACGGAGTTGAAGTGTGATACTGATTTTTGCGGGAAAACACCTAGACTTATTAGCTTGTCTAACATGAATTATACCCTAGAGGGGGATGTGCTAACCATAAAGCAAAATGGAGCTACATTTACTTTGTCTAGACGAAAATAAAAGAACCTTACCATACTCAAAAACTCTATATTTAACATTGAAGTTGTTTAAAAATGAATTGTCAAAGGCTATTGAAATGCTTATTTTCCCTATAGTGTCGTTATTTTTATCAACCGTAGCTAAGGCTACGCTTTCAAAAAATGTCTAACTCTAGCAAAAATCAGTACTCAAAGCCCATTTTGAACTCCATTCTAAAACAACTTCATTAAAATATAGAGTTTTTTTATGTCCATACACCACAAAACTAGAAGTGAACATCTTTCTTATTACCTAACCAAAAACTAACTATTCAAGAATCAACTAAAAGAGTTGGTTCAAAATAAAATGGGCCTATAACCATTTATTTAATTTTTTGAAAATCTATTGTGATGAAAAGAGAGATGTATTTACTAGGAGCGTTGATTTTGCTTCTGAGTATTGGAGGAAGCTTAGTTAATGCATTTTATGACACACCAAAATTGTTTTCGGACAATTCCTTCCTGAAAGGACTCACCACCAAACTAGAAAAACACCACAATCATCATAAACCCGACAAGGTCTACGTGCAACTTGATCGGAATTTTTACAGACCTGGCGAAGATATTTGGGCGAAAGCCTATGTCAGAGATGCCCAAACCCTAAAACCTAGCGAAAAAAGTGGAGTGGTTTACTTAGAGTTGATTGACCCTCAAGGAACCACAATTAAAAAACTTACCTTATTGACAAATAAAGGTGGAGCAAAAGGCGATTTTACCCTAGCAGCTAATGCTAAAGGAGGTCAGTATCAAATCAAAGCATATACCAGTTGGCAAAAAAACACTAAAGAAGCTTTTGTGCGTGATGTTCAAGTTCAAAATGTAGTTTTGCCCAACCTTAATATGAAACTAGACTTTGAGCAGAAAGCTTATGGTGCAGGAGACGAAGTTGTAGCACGGTTAGACCTTAATTCTTTGGATAAAAAAGCTTTAGCTGAGCATGATTTCAATTTTGTAGTATCTATAGAAGGCAAAGAGGTCAAAAAATCAATTAGTAAAACTGGTGATATTGGTCGTGCTTACATTCGATTTGACTTGCCCAAAAAACTCACAACCAATGATGGCTTACTCAACATCATGTTGCAATACAAAGGCCAGACAGAGTCTATCTCTAGAAGTATTCCGATTGTATTGGGCAATGTTGATTTACAATTCTTCCCAGAAGGAGGGCAGTTGATAGGTGGATTACCTTGCAAAGTAGGTCTAAAAGCGCTTAATGAATTTGGTAAGGCGGCAGATATAGAAGGCCAGATCGAAGATGAGTATGGAACTGTTATCAAAACCTTTAGTAGTTACTATATGGGAATGGGTAATGTAGAGTTTACGCCAATCTATGGCAAACAGTATTTCGCTAAAATTACCAAGCCTGTCAATATCAAAAAAGGCTATAAATTGCCTACTGTACAAGATCATGGGTATACTATTAAGGTAACTAAACAAAATAAAAACTTTATAGATGTAGCTGTGCAATCTACTAATAATAGAGAGTTGCATTTAGTAGCCCAAAATGGGGGTAAGATTTATTTTACTAAGACTATTCAAGCTCATAAAGGAGTCAACTTGGTGAATATTCCTACCAAAACATTTCCTATTGGTATTACACACCTTACATTATTTAATGGCAACAAGCAAGCTCGTGCAGAACGCTTAATTTTTGTGCATAAGCACAAGCAGTTGAACGTTAAGGTGAAAACAGATAAAGAGAAATACCTCCCTCGTGAGAAAGTAAAAATGGATATAGAGGTGACAGATGAAGCAGGACAACCTGTAGCAGGCAACTTTTCTTTAGCTGTGGCTGATGACAACCTACTGACCTTTGCAGATGATAAGCAAGGACATATTCTATCTCACCTGTTGGTGGAATCTGATTTGAAAGGGAAAATAGAGGAACCTAAATTTTATTTTGATGATGAAAAGGACCCTAAATGTGTTAAACCAGAGATTGATCGCCATGAAGCACTAGATAATTTATTACTAACGCAAGGTTGGAGTCGTTTTACCTGGACGGATGTACAGGCTAGTAAGAAGCAGAAAATAGAATTTGCAGCAGAAAATTATGCTTTAAAAGGGACTGTTTTAGATTTTAATGGTAAGCCAATCAAAGGTGCTAAAGTAACTGCTGTAGATGATAATATTGTAGTGCATACCAACAAAGAGGGTAAGTTTAGTATAGTTGGAGCCGATATGACAATGAGTTCTACTTTGAGGGTAGAAGCAGAAGGCTATAACTCATCAGTTCTGGGGGGTAATCAAAATGGAAATATCCAAGATTTAAAAATTTCGCTTATAAAAGGTAAGTGGGTGACAGGTAAGGTTTTGAACAAAAAGACAAAAAAGCCTTTAAGCAATACTTATGTTTATCTAATGGATAAAAAAGGGCAGTATTATAATTACTACCAAAAGTTTCAAGCTTCCAACCGTGGTTATAATCAATATAATAATTACAGTAATTATGCGAGTAGTACATATGTAGATGCTGGAGGTAACTTTAGAATCTTTGTGCCAGAAGATGGAGCCAAATTCAAAGTCTATCCTCAAAATAGATATGGAAGAACTCGGCATGTTATTAAGAATGTGGATATCCCTGAGGGGGATAAAGTAACCATAGAACTAATGGATATGGCCACTGCTCGTAAGGAAGATAAGGCTGCTTGGAAAAGTACAGCAACACAACTTTTGGGGTATGGCGAAAATAGTAATTTGACTACTGCTCAGGTAGAACAATATTACAAAAGATCATTTGGAACTGATGGTAGTTCTGCGACTGTAGGCAATAATGTTGTGACTGATCCTGTAGAAGATGTGCCTACTGATGATATATATATAGAGGAAGAACTAGATGAAATGCAAGTAGAACCAGAAGTTTTTGCAGTTACTACTAATGCTGGTGCTGTTGCTCCACCTTCGCCACCAATGACTATTGAAACTGCTGATATAGAAACTATGACTCCTGGAATAGCTACTCAAGACCTTGCAGATGAGACCGTAGCATCAGGTACAAGAGCAAGAACATTATCTAGAAACAAAAAAGCGACTCAACAAACTAACAGAAGGCAAGAAAAAGGGAGAGAAGATGTGGCTACTAAAGATGTAAAACTTGCCGCAGTTACAAAAGGTGAGGCAAACTTAGCTACTCAAGATGAACTTTCTGACCAAGAATTTCAGCAAGCCATGAAAAGGAAACTTAAAGAGCAAGATTTTGGAGGTGGTGCTTCAGGCATAACCCATAACCATGGGCAAGGATATAAAACTTTAGTAAATGGTAAAAAACCTTACCAAAATAGGCATAGGGTAGTGAAACGTATGCCTAGATTGGCTAGTGTGAAATATTCAGATGATCGAGTTTGGTCTGAACAGGATATGAAAAAAGAGTCAGACAAGAAACTATTGGAGTTTATTTATGAGAACCTAGATTTTTATAAAAATGTAGATGAAAACATCAAAAAAACAACTCTTAAAGCTTGTTTACGAGTTGCTGCTGATGGTAAAGTTCAGTTCCCTAGTAACAATAGATACAGAGGTCAGCAAGAACAAAAATTATTGAAACAAATACAAAAAGCTGTACAGGAATTACCTGAGCTATTGCCAGCGGTGAACATCAACAATAACCCATTTGCATTAGATATGTATGTAACTATCCATTTTGACCCTAATAAGACAACAGAAGAACTTGTAAAAGAAATAGGGGACAAAGATTTACCGATAACTTATGCAAGTTTCACTTACCCTCGATATAGACATTATCGTTTTGTACCTACTCGCGAGTTTTATTCACCTCAGTATGTTGCTAAAAAAGAAGTAACAGTGCGCAACGATTTTAGAAGTACAGTATACTGGAATCCTATGGTGGAGACCAATGCAGAAGGGAAGGCCAGTGTAGAGTTTTATAACTCTGATGATATAACACAATTTAGAGTAACAATAGAGGGGGTAAGCCATGCTGGACAAGTAGGGCGTACAGAGTATAAATACTTTACGCAATTACCTTTTGAGCTGTTAACTAAAGTACCTGATGAGGTATTGACAGGTGATCAAGTTCGTATACCATTGACCTTAACCAATAATACAGATGCCTTAATTGAGGGAGATTTGATAGTGCAAGCACCTGAAAACTTTGAGCTAGTCAAAAAAGCAGATAAGCAATTAGAGGTAGCCGCAGGTAAGAGTGAAACCATTTATTTGGATTATAAAGTACTCGATCAGACCATGAAAGGTACTTTCCGAATTGGGTTCAAAGCACAAGGCTTATCAGATATTACTACTACTAGTATTAAAACTAAATCAAGAGGCTTTCCTGTCAACGAAGTATTTTCTGGAGATAAGCTGAGTCAATCTTTTAATATTGAAATTACAGAAGTATTGAGCAACTCCTTGACAGCAACACTGACCACTTATCCTAGTGTAATGGATGAAATAGCATCTAGTGCTGAAAAAATGATTCGTATGCCTGGTGGTTGTTTTGAGCAAACATCAAGCAGCTTGTATCCTAGTATTTTAGCATTGACCTTGTTGCAAGAAACAGGCAACAGTAACCCTGCTATAGAAACTAAGGCTCGTGCAGCTTTGAAACAGGGCTATAAAATCTTGAGTGGTTATCAAACTTCTGTGGGGGGGTATCATTTATGGGGATCTGCGCCAGTTAATGAAGTTTTATCTTCTTATGGATTGATCGAGTTTACTGATATGGCAAAAGTGTTTGATGTAGATGAACCTGCTCGTATTGGCCGTGATTTGAAATGGTTGATGAGTCAACGTGATGGAAATGGAAGCTGGAAAGGCAATACACTACGTACAGAGTCTTGGAGTTTTACTAATAATGATATGCGTGATGCTTATATTGTATGGGCATTCTGTTCTACAGGAAATGGAGATAAAATCAAGAAAGAAATCGAAAAATCGTACAAACATGCTGTGAAAAGCGAAGATCCTTATATCATGGCTTTGATGGCCAATGCGTTATTCGAAGTTAAGGATAATCGACGTGCTAATGAGCTCTTGGATGAAATATTGACGATGCAGGAAAAAGATGGAGGGTTTACTGGAAAATCAAGCATGACCTATTCTGGCGGACGTTCACTAAAAGTAGAAACAACTGCATTGACAACTCTAGCAATGGTAAGTTCTGGTAAGAACAAAAAAGAACTAGTAGAGGCTGTTGAGTTTATACAAAAGAGCAAAAGCTACTATGGCTATGGGTCTACACAAGGGACTATTTTTGCCCTAAAAGCACTGATTGCCTTTGCCAAAAACTATGGGACTGCCAAAGAAGATGGTACACTAGAGGTATTAGTAGATGGTAAAAAGGTAGAATCTATACCTTATGAGGTAAAAGGTAAGCGATTAGAAATTCCAAATTTTGAGCAATACTTGAAAGAAGGTAAGCAGAATGTAGAAATTCGTTTTGCGAAAACTAAAACAGCTATTCCTTTTGATTTGGAGATTGAGTATACTACTCGTCAGCCACGCAATACCAAAAACTGTGTTTTGGCTTTGACTACTACAATCAATAAGACAAGCCCTAAAATGGGAGAAACAGTTCGATTGACCGCTAAAGCTCAAAATATCACCTCCAAAGATCAGCCTATGTTGATGATGATGGTGGGTATTCCTGCTGGATTGAGTATACAGCCTTGGCAGCTCAAAGAGCTAGAGGAAAAAGGTGTATTTAATTACTATGAAGTGTTTGATGGCTATGTAGTCTTGCACTATGATGGAGTTAGAGCCAAACAAGCTAAAACTGTCAACTTAGATCTAAAAGCAGATATTCCTGGTCAGTTTGAAGCACCTGCATCTTCTGCATTCTTGTATTATCACAATGAAGAGCGTGTGTGGAGCAAACCAGAAACCATTACAATTGATAGTTAATCAATAGTTGTTGTAATAAGTAAGTAGCGTAGAGCCTCATGATTTTTTCATGGGGCTTTTTTTTGTTAAAGAGTATTTCAAAATTAGTTATATTACGTTTTAGAGAAATGGAATAGTCTTAAGTAGTTGTTTAAATGCCGTAGAACTTATAAACAGCTACTTAATCACTATATATTTAATAAGCTTCTTTGGGCAGTCCGCACCATTTGATCCTCTTCAAAAAATTGTCAGTTCTAACACACATGATTGTGTTCACATCAAATAAAAGATTATGATAGAAGAGAACGAGTTATAAACAGTACTATTTCAATATAACTCTTTGAAAACTCATCCTAACTTTTTTGTAAAAATGTTTGATTTTTAGCTATTATTACATACGCAAAGTGTTCTAAGCAAGTTTTTTGTGATCGAAAAGAGGCCAACTTTTTCCTTTTTAAGGTCTTATGTTTTAGTATATTTACATTATCAAAAAAGAGTAATTAATTAGAGTTTAATTTTAAATATTTCGATTATTTCCTTTCTTTTTTTCTTAAAACTTAACCAATGAAAAATTTATTTAAGTTATTCATGTTGTTATGCTTGAGCCATCTTGGCCTAAATGCACAGGTGCCAACTTTAGATTGGGCCCTTTCCTATGGAAATTCATCTGGTGAACATCGACCTAGTAAAATTGCCAAAGATGCAGTTGGGAACATTTATGTAGTGGGCAATTTTAGTGTAGGAGTTGTTGATTTAGACCCTGGGCTAGGCACAGCCAATCAAAATTCGATTGGCTCTAAAAGTGTTTCCATTCAGGTATTTGATCCTTCTGGAAATTTAATTAACTCAGGAGCGCTGATAAGCCAAACTGCTGGTACGTCTACTGCATCCATACGAGGATTTGAGATGGATGCTGCTGGTAATTTATACCTTGCCGGAGATTTTCAAGGAGATGTTGATTTTGATCCTACTGCTGGAACAAATATCATTTCTGTTGCTACACCTCAAGCTGTAGGAGCAACTGATAACTTTGTGCTAAAGCTCAACAGTTCCTTAAGTTTACAATGGGTACATACTTATGGTAGTTTCAGTTATGATAATGTATCTGATCTTGCTGTAGATGCTTCTGCAAATGTATTTGTTACAGGCGCTTTTTATGGAGGAGCAGATTATGACCCTACCGCTGGTAGTGCACCTGTTTCTAGTAATGGTGGTCCTGATTTTTTTGTTCAGAAATTCGATGCCAATGGCAACTTTCAGTGGGTAAGAACTGCTGGAGCCGGTGGATTTGATGGTGCATCTGGTGTGGCTACCGATCCTTCAGGTAATGTTATTGTTACGGGGAATTTCCAAAATACAGTTGATTTTGATCCAGGTCCTGGCACCTTTAATCTTTCAGTAACGGCAAGTTATGAAGTCTTTACTTGGAAGTTAGATGCTAATGGTGATTTAGTATGGGCTATCCAAACTACTGGACAAACAGGTGCCTCTAATCAAGGTAGAGCAGTAGAAACTGATGCTGTTGGGAATATTCATGTTTTGGGAACATTAAGTGGTTCAGCTGATTTCGATCCAGGTCCTGGTACCGATATTGAAAATTCTGGAAGTACACCTAATGCTGATATTTTTATCCAAAAAATATCGCCTAGTGGCACACACATGTGGGTTTCTGCAATGGGTGGAACAGCATCTGGCGATTATGGAGATAATCTACGTATCGATGCCGATGGAAATGTATACTCAACTGGCTATTTTGGAGGGACTGCCGATTTTGATCCAGGTCCAGGTACTCGTAATCTTGTTGCGGTTACCTTTTCTGATGCCTATATTCAGAAACTCGATGTTAATGGCGATTTGGTCTGGGCTTATGACTTAGGTGGGTCACAAGGTGATGATGGGAATGGAATTGAATTGGGTGACAATAGTGCCTTTTATGTGTGTGGACATTACTCAGGAACTACTGATTTTGATCTAACAACAGGCACCTTCAACTTAACCTCTTCTGGTGGTGATGATGGTTTTATTACCAAAATGACAGATGTTTGTGGTGGAACAGCAGCTAAGGCCTTGTATTGGGGCGAACCAAGTGTAGGGCATGTAGAAAAGTACGAAATAGTTACTACAATACAATCTCAAGTATTAGGTACTGCAACAAGTGCAGCAGGAGTAGCCTTAGATAGTGCTACCAATACCTTATACTGGATATCAAATTCAGGTGGAACTATCAACAGACAAGTATTGCCTTGTGGAACCCCATCAGTTATTGCTTCTGGACTGGGAAGTCCAAGAGATTTAGAGTTAGATTTGAGAAATGGAAAAGTATACTGGACAGAATTATCAACTAATAAGGTAGTAAGAGCAAATTTAGATGGTTCCAATCCAGAAGATATATTAACTGGTGTAGTTCAACCTTTAGGGTTAGACTTAGACTTGACTAATGATAAGATTTATGTAGCATTATTGGGAGGAGGAACCTCAGTAATTATAAGTGCAGATTTAGATGGAGTCGGAGGCCCAACAACTTTAGCAAGTACTGTTGATGGTAGAGATGTAGTAACAGATCCTGCCAATAATAAAATGTACTGGACATCAGGTTCTCAAGCAAGAATCTTTCAAGCGGATCTAGATGGCTTAAATCCATCAACATTTTTGACAGGCTTAAATCAACCTTATGGAATAACGATAGATCATAATGCAGGTCTCTTGTATTTTACAGAATCTACACCAGGTAATATTCGCCGAATTAGCACAAGTGGAACAGGTTTAACGACTGTTGTATCTGGAGCTTCTAGTCCAATCTTTATCGCATTACCTAGTACAGAGTCTCCTATCTATACGTATTATGTAAATGGAAATGCCAGTGGAGCAAATGATGGTAGTTCTTGGACAGATGCTTTTTCCAATTTAAAGTCAGCGACTGATTTAGCTGTGTCAGGTGACAAAATTTGGGTAGCTGCAGGAACTTATACACCAACAGGCGGTTCCGATCGTACAGCAGCATTTGATATTGCTAGTGGAGTTGCAATTTATGGAGGTTTTGCAGGAACAGAAACAATGTTAAGTCAACGAGATTGGTCAGCAAATCCAACTATTTTGAGTGGAGATTTGGGGACACAAGGCGATGCTAGTGACAATAGCTATAATGTAGTGCGTATGCAAAATGCAGATGCTAAAACAACCCTAGATGGTTTAGTTATCGAGCATGGCAATGCCAATGGTACACTTTATCCATACAATAGAGGTGGTGGATTGTCTAACAATGGTATGAATTCAGGTAATTCTAGCCCAACTGCCCAAAACTGTATATTTAGATGGAATATGGGGACTTATGGAGGGGCAATCTCTAATATGTCTAATTATAATGGTGTAGTAGATGCCACAATTACAGGTTGTTTGTTCTATGAAAACACTAGTGTATGGGGCTCAGCAATTAGCAATGGTACTTATCAAGGAGGAAGCAACAATTCTGTTATTAGCAACTGCACTTTTGCAGATAATGTAGGAACAAGTATACACAATGCGAATGGAGGAGCTACAATTACTATCCAAAATAGTATTATTTGGGATCAAGGTGCACCATTGTACAATTATGGCAATGAGACAACAGTACAGTACAGTTTAGTAAAAAGTGGTGTTTTTTCAGCAGGGACAATAGATGGAGGGAATAATATGTTTGCTATGGATCCTGAATTTATAGATGCCGCTAATGATAATTATGGCCTAATGGCTTTTTCAGTAGGGGTAGATATGGGTTCTAATGGTTTATTAGCAGGAGCTTATACTACAGATTTGTTAGGAGGAGCAAGAACAGTTAATACAACTGTAGATATAGGGGCTATAGAACGCCCAATGGCCCCAGTAATTATTTATGTGAATCAGGCAGCAGCAGGCTTAAATAATGGAAGTGATTGGACAAATGCCTATACTTCTTTACAGGCTGCAATAGCTGACGCAGCAACCGGAACAAGTATCTGGGTAGCAGGAGGAACATATCTGCCAACAGGAACTAGTGATCGTACGATGAGCTTTCAAATCGCCAGTGGGGTGAAAATCTATGGAGGTTTTGTAGGAGGAGAAAGCCAATTGAGCCAACGGGATTGGGCTACCAACCCAACTATTTTGAGTGGTGATATAGGAGCTCTAGGAGACAATACCGACAACAGCTATAATGTAGTGCGTATGCAAAATGTAGATATGACTACTATTTTAGACGGTTTAATCATAGAGCAAGGCAATGCGAATGGAACACCATATCCTTACAATCGTGGTGGTGGCTTGTCTAACAATGGCATGTATTCAGGCAATTCTAGTCCAATTATCCAAAATTGTATTTTCAGATGGAACATGGGGACTTATGGAGGCGCTATTTCAAATATGTCTAATTATAACGGTGTTGTGGATGCCACAATTACAGGTTGTTTATTTTACGAAAATACAAGTGCAACAGGTTCAGCAATCAGTAATGGAACCTATCAAGGCGGAAGCAATAGCTCTGTAATCACCAACTGTACTTTTGCAGATAATACAGGAACAAGTATTTACAATGCGAATGGGAATGCCTCTATTATTGTACAAAATAGTATTATCTGGGATGCAGGAGCACCATTGTATAATTATGCTAACGAAGCAACAGTACAATACTGTATCTTAGTAAGTGGAGCATTGCCAGCTATGACAATAGATGGAGGGAATAATATGTTTGCAACCGATCCTATGTTTGTGGATGCTGCGAATGATGATTATAAACTACAAGGAGCATCACCAGCAGTTGGAGCAGGTTCTAATGCTTACTTACCAGCAGGATATACTTTAGATTTGGCTTATACAACTCGTCAAAGTGGAGCAACAGTAGAGATGGGCTGCTATGAAGATGCAATCAGCAGTGCTAAAACGATGGCCAACAATAATCCTACTACAGTAAATGAAAATACAAGTGCAGAAGAGGAGCAAGCTATAGAAACAGTAATAGAAGAGGAACTAGAGATGAGTTCTTTAGAAGAAACTACTATAGCCATCAACATGACAGTATATCCAAATCCAGTACAGGATATTGTGAATATTCGATTGGAAGGAATTCAGGAAACAGTCAATTTACAGTTGTTGAATACTGCAGGACAAACTATTCAACAAGAAGTTTTGGATATCCAAGAAGGACAAACTATCCAACTAGATATGAGTCGCTTGATGAATGGTATTTACTTGCTAAATGTACAGTTAGAGGATGGAACTCGATTGAATGAAAGAGTTATTAAATACTAAACTCAAAAGAGTTAAAATTTAAGTTGAAAAGAAGTAGAGTAGAGTCCCATGATTTTTTATCATGGGGCTTTTTTTTGTGAGTGGGAATGATAATGTAAGCTAAGTTCTATGTTTACGTAGAGATCATCTTTGCTCAAAGCTCTTGCTAGATATACAGGAGAAGGAAGTTTAGATATTTGTTGCGAAATGGACGCATTAAATGTTGAGGAATAAAAAATAAAAGGAGTCTTATTGATGGAATGAATCTGCTGAATTAGATCGGGATTGATATCTATAGAGACAACAATAGCACTTATAGATTGCAAAGAGAATAGTTCCAGGTTATTAGGCCTATTGATGATTATGTATGGATAACTTAGTTGTGTTAGCAAGCTACCTATTTGAGTACTTATAGCTTTATTAGGTTCTATTAGTAGGATAGTTGGTTTTTCCATTTGGGCAAAGCATTAATCTTTTACTCAAGATGGAGTTTTTTAATATGGATTGCTAATTAATGTTCTAAATAGCTTTTGTATTGTTCTAGAATCAAGAGATCTTGTTCTAAGGCAATTTGATGTTTTAGTTCTTGAGAATATCAATCCTATTGAGTAACTCAGCTCGATAGCCTTTTCCAAAAGGAATTTCATGCTTCCCAATTTTAAGATTAATATTGCCAACAGCATCTACACAGTGTAAGTTGACAATATAGCTTCGATGTACTTTCAGAAAGTGATTTGGTAATCGCTCTTCTATTTTTAAAAGGCTTGATCGAATCAAGTATTCTTGTTGATTGGCACTAATGATTTTGACATAAACATGTTCACTTTGTATAAAAAGGATATCTGAGAATTTAACTTTTTTGAACAGTTGCTTATGCTTTACAAATATGGCATCTTTTAGTATAATATCTTCACTTGTACTTTCTTCAGATAAGGACTCATTAGGTTGAGCTGTAGTACTGTTACTATAGTTAAATAAAGCAATTTCTATAGATGTGTAGAGATCATTTTTATCAAATGGTTTGAGCAAATAAGCAGGAGGGTTTACCTTTTTTGCTCGATCTACTGTAGCCGCATCAGCATTAGAGGTTAAGAAAATAAAAGGAATGTTAAAATCATCTTTAATCTTCCATGCCAAGTCTATTCCATCTCGATTGCCAGCCAATTGGATATCCAAAAGTGCTAAATCTGGTTCTTCCTCTTTCAAGCGTTCTAAGGCCTCAGTATAGCTAATAGCAGGTTCTAAAACCTCATAGCCTAAATCTTCTAAGATGTCGCACAAATTATCTGCAATAATTATTTCGTCTTCTACTACTAATATTTTGACTTTAGACATACTAAGCTATTTTTTTGCGAGATAAAGTATCCTTAAATGTAATAATAAATTGAGCACCATTGTTGTTTTGATGGCTAGCAGAACCAAAGAGTTGCTTGCTGAGTCTACGAACCAAACGAAGCCCCAAACTTCTAGATTTTTTAAAGTTAAAATCTTCTGGCAAACCAGCCCCATTATCTTGGACTTTTAATTGATAATTATCCATAGAAATTTTAGACAAACTAATTTCAATCTTATCTGTATCCTTTCCTGTAAAGGCATATTTGCAAGCATTAGTCAACAGTTCATTTAGGATTAGCCCTAGAGGAATAGCAGTATCAATATCAAATTCAATGTTTTCGGGGATATTTATAATTTGAATAGGCGAAATATTAGTAGCCATGCCCAAAATTTGAGTCAGTAGTTGCTGTGTATATTCTCTGAAGTTAATACTAACAATATTCTCATTTTGGTAGAGCTTATGATGAATCAATGCCATTGATTTTATACGACTTTGTCCGTCTTCTATAGCTGCAGAAGCCTTTAGATCTTCAATTCCTTTATTTTGCAAATCTAATAAACTAGATATAATTTGTAGGTTGTTTTTTACACGATGATGAATCTCTTTGAGCAAGACTTCCTTCTCTTCATTTTGTTTGGATATAATAGTGTTTTTTGCAACTAACTCTTTGTTGGATTTATTTTTTTGGAGATAAAAAAGATAAATTAGGACTAAAAATAGGATAGCAACTGCCACTCCTGTAACCAACAAAATAATATAAGATTGTTGTCTAGATTGTAGTGCTTCTCCTTCTGAAATTTTAAGCGTTTTTAGGTCATTTTCTTTGTTTAGAAGATTAATTTCTAATTCCTTTTTTTCTGTTTCATATTTGGTTTGAACCTCATTAATAGCTTTAATTTTTTGTTTATTTAACAATGAATCCTTTGTAGACATGTAGATGTCTACATAAAGTAAGGCTTCTTTGGTATTTCCCAATGTTTTATTAGTAATGTAAAGAATCTGAGCACTTTCATTGATCTTATTTAAATCATTAGTGCTTTTAGCCAAAGCATAAACTTTTGTAGCATAAGATTTTGCTTGTTGAAAATACTTGGCTTGTTTTTTATTTTGAGTAGCTAATTGAAGCTCAAGATTTGCTAGCTCTCCATAGATAGATGCTAATAGTTGGTTGTTGCTATTTGTAGGGCAGACTTCTAAGGCTTGCAAAAAGGCATTGTGTGCTTTATCTAAAGCATTTTGCTTAACATAAACAATACCTGTTTTTAAGTGAAAACGTGATTTTCCTGCAATATTATTCAACTCAGTGTGAAGCAAAAATGCTTTGGAGTAGTAATCTAGAGCTCCTTTTTGATCTCCCTTCTGGAGATAAGCATCTCCAAGACCATTATAACAAACCGCTTTTTGATGGTTATCATTAATACTCATCTCCTCTAATGACTGGCTAAAGTACTTAATCGCCATTTTAGAGTTGCCCAACGAATTATAATTTAGTCCAACATTAGCATAAGAACAATTGATAGTTTTATCTCCAATATCTTCCTTTATTCTTAAGGCTTTAAGTTGGTGTTCTATCGCTTCTTGGTATCTACCAATATATTCAAATAATAGCCCCAAATTGTTATGGATCATGCCTAAACGCTGTTGGTTGTTGAGGGCTGTTCCTATGGGTATAGCCTGTTTGTAATAGCTAATGGCTTGATCATGTTTTTCGAATGCTCCAGAAAAGAAGCCTAAATTATAATAAGAGTCTAGTATGCCTTCCTTATCATCGATCTGTTGGTATAGTTCCAATCCTTTGAGTAGGTAGTCTATAGAAACTTCAGAACCTTTGGAGTAGAGGTAGGCAAATCCAATATTTGCTTGTGTTTTAGCTTGCTCTACTACCCAGTTTTTTTGTTGGGCTATTTGCATTGCAACATTATAATAGTAGAGTGCCGAATCAAAATTTACAGCCTCATAAACTAAGGCTAGTTTTCTATAGGTTTTGACGGTTTCTATGTCGTTAGAACTGGTTGCTATTACAGTTTTTAAGGAGTCTATTTGTTGTTGTGCAGTACTATGCTGAAAACCTAATGAGACCATAAGTAGGCATAGTAGTAGGTGCCTCATTTTAAAAATATTTATGATGTTATGAGAATAGTACAATATTTCATTTAGATATAAATACCAATATATCAAAAAAAATATAATGCAATAAAGCTAAGGTTAAATTCTCTGCTATTATAACAGTTTATAAAACATTTAGAACAAGAATAGTGTAGTTCAGAACAATTTATTGTAGAAGAGCAGGTGAAATAGTAGACTTGTCAATGCAAAAATACTATTCAGTCAAACAGCTTTAATAATTACATTATGCAAAAAAATACTAGTAATTTTAAACTATTATTTATCATAACTATCCTTAGTTGTATAGGGAGTATAAGCTATGCTCAAAACGATCCAGCTACAGCTACAGTTATTAATTCTTTTCCTCATACCATAAGCAATTTTAACTCGGCAGGAGGTGGCTCGGCTGCAGGTATGCAAGGATCTTGTCATACCTTAGCTTGTTGTTCTGTTAAGGTATTTAAAGTTATTATACCTTCTCATGGTTTCTTAAGAGCAGATTTTTCTAATTTTACACCACTTGCAGGAACAATGATTGCTTATACACCTAATGTGGCTAATCCTACTACTTGGGCAGATATAACCTATTTAAGTAATAGCCCTGGTAATTTTTGTGGATTTAGAGATTCCTTACAAATTGGAGGTGATGGAGGTTCAGGTCCAAGACCATATTGGTATGGATCAGGAGCTACAGATTGTTATATTGATCCTACTATGACTCTTAGCGAAGCCTTACCGCCAGGAGAGTATTATATTTTAGCATTTAATGAAAATACCCAAGCTCAATTAGGCATAGGTGATGCAACAGACATTACCTTTCGATTTGTGCCCTTTTGTCCACAAGGTTATGAGTGTTATAATCAAACAATAGCTAATTGTTTAGAGAGTAGCTATACCAGCCCATCAGGGAAAGTGTACACCACTTCAGGCAGCTACCAAGATACCTTGCTTGGAGCAGCAACAGGAGGTTTAGATAGCTTAATTTTTACTAATCTAACTATTAGTAATGATAGTTATGTACAAGATACACTACAGGATACTATGTTGTGTCCAACTACTGATACACTTAGAGCCGAAGCTTCTACTGATTATGTTTCTTATATAGAATTGACCAAAGCAGATGGAGATTGGGTAGAAGCGAATGGAGCTGTACCAGCTTTGATTAATACCAATCGTTCAGTTTTTGCTTGGATCAAAAAATCAACAACTGTTTCTGGGAGTTCTCAAATGATTGTAGGTATGAATACTTCTGGATCAGGAAATATCTGCAACCTTCAAATTGGAACTAATGAGCAATTGGGCATTTATGATGGATCGAATTCACATTATACAGGGGTAGTAGTGACAGATGGACAATGGCATTATGTAGGTTATACTTATGATGAAACAACTAACCGTACTAAAATGTATGTGGATGGAGTAATGGAAGCATCTTATACAAATGGACAGAGTCTTACAGCTACCTCCAATAGAATTTCTCTAGGACAAGAGTTTGATGGAGCAACTTCTAAAGGGAATTTCCTAGACGGAATTTTAACAGAGGTTTCAATTTGGAACGAAGTGCTAGATTCTGCTGATATCGTATCTGCTATGCAAAAAGCAATAGACAATACTCACCCCAAATATGCAAATCTGCAGGCTTATTATCCGATGAACAAAAACTGTCAAGCAGATAATACTATTATTACAGATTATAGCGGAAAAGGAAATGATGGAACAGCCTCTGCGGCAGATATACAAGTAGGCGAGGGCACACTAGAACAAATTCCAAATTTTAATAGTGCAGCCCACTTTAGTAAAGATTGGAAATATAGCGGAAGCACTGTTGCTACTACAGATGATTTGGAATTAATCTCTTATGCAGCAGGAACCTATCAATTAAGTCTTAGTCGAGATTATTTTACAATTACAGATGAATGGGATGTAACATTATCAGGAGGATGTATAATAGCTTCACCTTATATCCATGTAGATATAAATGCAGCAGGTAGTAATGATGGAACATCTTGGGCAAATGCTTATACAAACTTTCAAGAAGCCTTAGATTCAGCATCTACAGGAGATACAATCTTAGTAGCACAAGGAACCTATTTACCATCTAAAGATAGAATGGGAGCCGTAACTACAAGTCGTGCAGCCACTTTTTACATCAACAAAGATGTCGTAATCAGAGGAGGTTACCTAACAGGAGGAGGCACAGTTAATCCAATGCTGAATAAAACAATTTTGAGTGGCGATCTAGGCGCGCAAGGCGATGCAAGTGACAATAGTTATAATGTTATTTATCTAGAAAATGCACCATCTACACTAGTCTTAGAAGGTTTAGTGATCCAAGAAGGCAATGCAAATGGAACACCATATCCTTACAATCGAGGAGGAGGAATCGCTAACAATGGTATGAATTCAGGCAACTCTAGCCCAACTATCCAAAACTGCATTTTCAGATGGAATGAAGGAACTTATGGAGGAGCTATCTCTAATATGTCAAACTTTAATGGAGTTGTGGATGCAACAATTACAGGTTGCTTGTTTTATGAGAATACAAGTACAACCGGTTCAGCAATAAGTAATGGAACGTATCAGGGAGGAAGCAATAATTCTGTTATTAGCAATTGTACTTTTGCAGATAATGTAGGAACAAGTATTCACAATGCAAACGGAGGAGCGACTATTACGATCCAAAACAGTATTATTTGGGATCAAGGAGCACCTATCTATAACTATGGAAACGAAACAACAGTAGCGTATTGCTTATTAAAAAGTGGAGCATTACCAACAAGAACTACAGATGGAGGAAATAACTTATTAGCGGTCAATCCAGAATTTGTAGATGCTGCCAATGATGATTATAGCCTAAAAGCCTTCTCTATAGGAGTAGATGTAGGAGCTAATGGCTTATTACCAAGTGGTTATACTACTGATTTATTAGCAGGAACAAGAACAGTAAATGCAACAGTAGATTTAGGTGCGATAGAGCGTCCAATGGCTCCTGCGATTATTTATGTTGACCAGAATGTAGCTGGAGGGAGCAATGATGGAACAGATTGGGTAAATGCTTATTCTTCATTGCAAGCTGGAATAGCTGCAGCTGGTACTGGTACAAGTATATGGGTAGCAGGAGGAATATATACGGCAACAGGAGGATCAGATCGTGCAGCTAGTTTTCAAATAGCTAGTGGTGTGAAAATATATGGCGGTTTTGCAGGCGGTGAAACTCAATTGAGTCAACGAAATTGGGCGACTAATTCAACAATTTTGAGTGGAGATATTGGAGCACAAGGAGACCCTAGCGATAATAGTTACAATATTATTCGTATGCAGAATGTGAATACTACAACTATTTTAGATGGTTTAATTATTGAAAATGGTAATGCTAATGGAACACCTTACCCCTACAACCGAGGAGGAGGATTATCTAACAATGGAATGAACACAGGCAACTCTAGTCCAACCATCCAAAACTGTATCTTTAGATGGAATCAAGGAACTTATGGAGGAGCTATTTCGAATATGTCGAATTTTAATGGTGTAGTAGATGCAAGAATTACAGGCTGTTTGTTTTATGAAAATACAAGTATAGCAGGAGCCGCTATAGATAATGGTACTTACCAAGGCGGAAGCAATAATTCTGTTATTAGCAATTGTACTTTTTCAGATAATACAGGTGTTGCTATCAATAATGCCAATGGAGGAGCGAGTATTACGATCCAAAACAGTATTATTTGGGATATTATGCCTTTAGCTAATTATGGTAATGAAACTACTCTATTATATAGTAGCATTTATAGCTCAAGTTTACCAGCAGGGACAACAGATGGAGGCAATAACCAATTGACAATGGATCCAATGTTTGTAGATGCAGCGAATGATGATTATAAATTACAAGGAGCATCACCAGCTGTTGGAGCTGGTTCTAATGCTTACCTGACTGGAGGATATACATTAGATTTAGCACATACTACTCGTCAAAGTGGAGCAACAGTAGAGATGGGCTGTTATGAAGATGCTATCAGTAGTGCTAAAACAATGGCCAACAACAATCCTACAACAGTAGATGAAAATACAAATGCAGAAGAGGAACAAGCGATAGCAACAGAAATAGAAGAAGAACTAGAAATGAGTTCTTTAGAGGAAACTACAACAGTGATGAACATGACCCTATATCCAAATCCAGTACAGGATATCGTGAATATTCGTTTAGAGGGTATTCAAGAAACGGTCAATTTACAGTTATTAAACACAGCAGGACAAACCATCCAACAAGAAGTATTGGAAATCCAAGAAGGGCAAACGATCCAATTGGATATGAGTCGCTTAGCTAATGGAATTTACTTGCTGAATGTACAGTTAGAGAATGGAACTCGATTGAATGAAAGAGTTATTAAACATTAATAGACAAAAAGTAAGATTTTGATTTGAGTGAATTGAGCCTCATGATTTTATCATGGGGCTTTTTTGTGTGAGATAGAGATAATCTCCCTCACATTCCTTATTTTGTATAAAAACACAGAACTATGAACATCGCCCTTAAAACAGCAGTCCTATTCTTACTAATATTCTATAGCCAAAATCTGTTTGGCCAAAATCCTAGTACTTACAATGTAGTATCTCTATGCAATTTGAATCTAAATAGAACTGCCACTAAATTATCTCCAACACAATTGTCAACAGTAAGTCCTGCATATACTGGCTTTATTTGGAATTCAGGTGATAATGCTACCTTAAGTTGGCGACCACAAGGAATAACGACAGTGCCCACACCTTGTAAGAAATTTGTAGCAGTTTCTTGGTACGGAAGGTCAAGTCAGGGCTATGCCAATAGAGGTGTGCGAATTTCCTTTGCAGATATATCAGATATCAATAACATAAATTACCGTCATGTATTGTTGGTAGATGAGAGTTGGAATACCTTTCATGATATGCATGGAGGAGGAATATTCTATAAAAATGACACCTTGTATGTTCCAGATTCTAGGAGTGGAGGCAAATATGTATATGCTTTTGACTTAACAGACATTAGAGAAGTGCCTTCTGCAGATTTATCCACCTTTTATAACTATGGTTTTATAGTCAAAAGAGTTCGTACGGATACCATTCCGATAGTACCCTCTTTTATTTCTTATGATTGGGATGATCAACAAATGCTTGCAGGCAAGTTTAATAATTGTGGAAGTCCATATTGTTCTCCCAATTCTGTAAACACCTTAGCATGGTATCAAATCGGGAATGTGGATGGAACAGCACCTTATCACAACGGCTTTTTTGGAAAAATGCAAGGTGCAACTTCTCTAAATCATAGCAATGATCCTACTAAAAAGATGATTTGGGTATCTACCAGTTATGGGAGTGGAAATGCAAGTTATTTGTATGCTACTACTTATGATAGAACACAAGGGCAAACCGCCAATTTAGGGAATAATTATCATCGTTATCAATTCCCTTCAGGATTAGAAGATTTACATTTTGAAGAAGATAAGGACACCTTATGGACGCTTACTGAGTTTGGAACCAATGATGGAAGTGGTTATGATCGCTTAGTTTTTGCAATGACTAAGGATAATATATTACCTCCAGGTGTTTGTTTGGGGAACAATAATATTACTCAAAACTATATAAGAGATACACTAGTTTGTCCAATGGGACCTTTATCCTATACAGCGTATACCGATTATGTTGCTTATGCTGATTTTAATAAATCAGACGATGATTGGGTAGAAATAAACGCAACAACTAGTTCCTTGGTTGGAACAGACCGCTCTGCTTTTATGTGGATAAAACACCCCATATCAGTAAGCAGTGAATCTCAAATGCTTTTTGCTATCAATACCTCTTCTGGAGGGAATATTTGTAATTTGCAAATAGGCACTAACGAAAATGTAGGCATCTATGATGGAGCTAATTCTCACTATGGAACTACAGCTACGACTGTTACTGATGGCCAATGGCATTATGTAGGATATACTTACCAAGAAGCTACAGGCGAAACCAAAATTTATGTAGATGGAACATTGGAGACTACTTTTATAGACGCACAAACAGTAGTTGGAACAGCTCAAATTTCCTTAGGGCAAGAGTTTGATTCTGGAAATGCAAAGAGTAATTTCCTAGAAGGCCAAATGACAGAAGTTTCTATCTGGAATAAGGTGTTGACCCCTTCAGATATTACACTGCTTATGCAAACAACGATAGACAACACACATCCTAGTTATTCTAATTTAGTAGCTTATTATCCTATGAATATAGTCTGTGCGGGTGATGTTGCTATACTAGAAGATATCAGCGGGAATAACTTGCATGGAATAGCTTCTGCTCCTATCCAAACCGTTAATGATTTAGATCAAATACCTAATTTTAATAGTGCTGCACATTACAATAAAAACTGGCTAGAAGGAGGAGTTTCTATTTCTACCAATAACAATTTACAATTATCCTCTTATACCTCCAATAATTATAGTTTAGAGCTAACCCGAAACAATCATACAATTACAGATAACTGGAATATCCAAACAATAGATACATCTGTGCAGTTAGCTGGTTTGACCATAACGGCTAATCAAGTAGGTGCTACTTATCAATGGTTAGATTGTAATAATGGAAATGCTGTGATAGGAGGAGAAACTAACTCTTCTTATACAGCTTCTAGCAATGGGAACTATGCTGTAGAAATTAGTCAAAATGGATGTACAGATACTTCTGCTTGTACTGCAATTACGGTGGTAGGACTTGCTCCCAAAACTTGGGAGACTACTAACCTAAAGGTGTTCCCAAACCCAACTACAGGAATACTTAATATTCTACTAGATGAACCCGTTGAAGAACTGAGTTTAAATGTTCGAACGCTCACAGGGCAGTTGGTTTTAGAGAAGAATTATAAAAATAGAAAAGAAATAGAATTAGGGATAGAAGACCCTGCAGGAGTGTATATTGTAGAACTATCTTCAGATAGGGGAGTGGCTCGATTTAAAATTATAAAGGAATAGAAGACGATGGATTCTAAATTATTAGTAGTACTAGTCTGGATTAGCCTGTTTATTTCGGCTTGTATTCCTATACAGAGTATATTTTTAGGTATGCCAGATGCTAAGGATATTAAACGCTTTGCTAAACATAATATAGAAGCAGATTCGGAAAGTTGTTTTTCTTTTGAGCAAAGCACCATAGACTATAGTCAATCTCTAAAGGTGAACGATTGGACAACTGACATTCCTTTTTTTGTAACATTGCCTGAATTTGTAGAGAGCCATAAGATTAGGAGTTTTATGGTTATTCAGCGAGATACTATATTATATGAGTATTACGGACTGCCGACTACCTCAGAGGATTTGCACTCATCTTATTCTATAGCTAAATGTTTTATGTCTGCGTTGATTGGGATAGCCATAGATGAGCAGTTGATTGAAAGCGAAAAGGATTTAGTGTTAAATTATATTCCAGAACTGGAAGGTCTCCAATATGCAGATCAATTAACTGTAGAGCATTTACTCAATCATACTTCTGGCATTAAATACCGTCTAGATTTGGATGCTACCTTATATTATGGCCACAATATTCTGAAAAGCCTAAAAAAAATAAAGTTTGAAAGACCTCCGGGACAAAAACAACATTATCTCAATGTAAACCTCCAATTGTTAGGAATTGTATTGAAGCGAGCAACCAAACAATCACCATCTGAATATTTAGAAGCTAAGATTTGGAAACCTATAGGTATGTGTTCGGGTGGTGTGTGGGCTACAGATCGCAAAAATGAACTGGAAAAGACTTATTGTTGCCTTGGTGCAACTGCTCAAGATTATGCTAAATTCGGTCGTTTGTATTTGAATGGTGGAAATTGGGAAGGGCAGCAGATTGTTAGCAATGAATGGTATCAGAAATCTATCCGGAGAGATACTACAGCAGGTAGCAGTTACAATTATAATTATTCTTGGCATTTGGGCTTGAAAGAATATGGAGATTATATGGCTATTGGATTGTACAAACAACATATTTATATCAACCCCAAAAAAGATTTGATTATAGTCTTGTTGAATGATCAAGAAAGAAAATTGAAAGCAGAACGAGTCAATTGGTGGTATGTTTTTAGGCAAATAGCTGATCAGCTTTAAAGTAAAAAAGCTACCTAATTAGGGCAGCTCTTAATATATATTCTAAATAATCCATCTTTATGGATTGTTGATTGGAATTTTTTTCAAGATAGGATGTGCTTGCATCATATTATATAGAATGCTATTATTCTTTTGAGCAGCTAAATTGTACATAATATTCAAGTGAACTTGCTGATTGACAAAGTTGAATACTGTGGGCATCCCTCTAGAAGGATGACTTCCACCTTTTCCATCTTTACCAAAAAACTCTATTAAACGCAAATTCCCAGAATTACTAGGGCTAGCAGGTTTGCAAGAACCTAAAGCCATTACAAAATCATAAGACTCTTTTTTGGAAGGTTTTGTGAAGTTAGCTCTCCAGTCTTCCCATTTTTCCAAGTCTTCTTCACTTACTGCAAAGATAGGTCCCCCTCGAAATGGAATAACTTCTTCGTCCTCGTTAGCGTCCGAAACATCGTTGATTTTGCGTTGACTGGCTAAGCAATTTTCGATATATGGAAGCAAACGTCCTTTGAAAATAGAGTATTTTGTATAATCATCTTCATTAATAGTATAACGAGTTATATCAGCATGCTTATCCGAAATCTGTGGGCCACTACTATGAGTGAAGCGAATGCGGCCACCCTTAAAATAAAGACTTCCAAACTTGCCACCTGTAGCTGAGCCATATAACATATCGCTTATTTTGAATTTTACAGGTTGCACCAATTTGAGCAGCTCTGTTGCATCGTTTTGAACATCAAGCATGGCAGTAATTTCATCAGCCTTCAGAGTTGCTTTATATAATAATATAATTTTTGCTCTGTCCTGATTTGCTTCTTTTTGTACTTGTTCATCTAGTGTAGGGTCTTCTAGATCTTCCTCTAACATTCTTCTGACATTAGGCAATATTTCTTGATATTCTCTAAGCTTAACTGTAGTAGCTTGTTGTGCCATTAATTCTTCATTGTCTTGTACAGCTTCAATCCAGGTTGTTATTTTTTCCTGCATCAATTCTAGCCCTAACTTTTCGGTGATAGTAATAGCCATTAGTTCTAATTTTAGTGATGATAAAGCCTAAAGATAGTAAAATGTATAATATATATGTTTTTAGGCACTATAAATTGAAGCAATTCAATAATTATTTAAGAGAAGTTTTTTGCAATGTTTGATCTAAAGCTTATTAAGAGAAATTCATTTTTAGGTAGAGCGGAAAACTTATATATAGTTTTTCGCTCTTTGTTTTTCTAGCAACTACTCTTTTTTATCTATACACTAGACTAAAAAACCGACTTATATTAAGAATACATCGTCTAAACATATATTGCTAAGGACAAATGTATCTTTAATGAGAAGAAAGTAAACTTAATGTAAATTCTGTTTGCGGTTTTTAATAAATTTGAATTAGAATTTTATTTTGTTTTAATGCGTTTTTTAATTTTTAATTTTTTAATTTAAAATTAAATGCTTGTTGAAAGTTGTGAGGGTGTCTAAACGATTTATGAAATTTGGGCAGCTTTATTTTAATCTAATGTTAGGAGAGGTGCGTTCATCTAAAAACGCTGTTTACTGGTCGATCAAGGCTTGACTGAGCGAAACTTTCGGTCTATGTTTGTGGTATAAAGAAGCGAAAGATAAAAAACAAAGATTAAAATTGAACTGATAACCTTTTGGGGTGTATGCAATATAAAAAAAAACATCCCAACTGATTTCAACAAAACAACTGAAAAACTAATTGAAGTATGAGAACATTGAAAGGATTATTGCTAGTAGTTGCACTTATGAGCGTTTCTTTTGCACAAGGGCAAACATCATTAGCACAACTTGCATCAAGTGCAGTGGTTCTAGAAGCTAAACCTACTACTCATAGTGGAGCTGTAGTGATTAGCACTTATCAAGAAGGTTTAGCTATTACTAAATTGGAGGATAAATATGGTCTAGTGAATAAACAAGGGTTAGAGGTGTGTTTGCCACAATTTCAGAATATACATTTATTCGAAAATGGCTACGCCGCAGTACAAAAACACAACAAATGGACCTTCATTAATAAGCAAGGAAAAAAATTGACCACTTTTCGTTATGATTGGGTAGGAAACTTCAAAAACCAAGTTGCTCCTGTTCAGATAGATGGAAAATGGGGATACATTAACGAGCAGGGCTTCGAAATTGCGGAAGTGAAATATGAAGTTGTACAACCTTTCGAGAATGGTAAAGCATTGGTTAAATATAATAATCAGTGGTTTTACCTAGATGAGGTTACAGGTACAGAGTCTCCTGCTCCTAAGACAGTAAATGTGGATACAGATGCTGCTTCAGTAGCAAAACTCTAAATCCATTAGTTTTATAAATAGTTAGAAAGGCCTCAGAGTCTGATAATATAAAGATCGACGAACCATAACTTTTTGCGTAAGTTTGGCTAACGGTTACAGTAGAGATACTGTAGCCGTTTTTTTTTGGCCAAATTCTGATTTTATACTTATATTCGTGTAAACACTAGCAGATAAACTTATGGAAGAGAATAATAATGATTTAAACGAAACTCCCGAAATAAAGGAAGAAGTTCATCATAGGCCTACTATCAAGGAACTCTTTGATAAGGTAATAGAAGAGGCTAAAGAACTTTTTAGTCTACATCTAGATACTGATGAGGCCGGAACAATAGAAAGTATAAAAAAGAGTATTGATTTTAGAGGTGGTAATCTCTGGTCATTGATCTTTGCTTGTCTGATTGCGTCCATTGGACTTAATAATAACTCTACAGCAGTTATTATTGGAGCCATGTTAATTTCCCCATTGATGGGGCCGATTGTAGGAGTGGGTTATTCTATTGGGACCAATGATTTTGAAACATTGAAACACTCTTTCCGAAATTTAGGTCTGTCTGTAGTTGTTAGTGTTGTAGCTGCAATGATCTATTTTTGGTTATCTCCACTCAAGGAATTAACTCCAGAGTTAGAGGCAAGAACTTATCCTAGTGTATATGATGTATTGATTGCAGTGTTTGGTGGGGCTGTAGGAATCGTTGCCAGCTCTCGAAAAGATAGAGGAAATGCTGTGCCTGGAGTAGCTATTGCTACTGCACTAATGCCTCCCTTGTGTACTATTGGTTATGGATTGGCAACAGGCAATTGGATGTTTGCAGCGGGAGCTGCTTATCTGTTTTTTATCAATTCTGTGTTTATTGCATTTACGGCAGCGTTGTTTGTGCGGTCATTACACTTCCCTAAAAAACAGTTTTTGGATCATGCTAGAGAGCAACGGGTAAAACTGATGATAGGGGTAATTGTAGTTTTAACAGTTATTCCAAGTTTAATAACAGCTTACAATGTTGTGCAGGAAGCTGTGTTTATTAGTAGGGCTAAGCAATTTGTTGCTCAAAAATTCAAATTCACACAAAGTACTGTAGTTCAAGAAAAGTATCAATACGGTTCCGATACCTCTTATATAGATGTAACCTTGTTAGGTAAACCACTAGATAGAGCTACACAAGTAAGTATACGTAGCGATATGGCTACTTCTGCTTACAACTTGTACAATACACAGTTGATTATTCATCAGAATGATGATATATATGCACAGTTGCGAAATAGTCAACAACAAAATAAAGGGTTAGATGTGAGTATGATAGAAGATATTTTGGATGAAAAACGTGCAATTATTTTAAATAAAGACCATTTAATTGGTAAGTTAACAGAGGAGATTGATCGGCTTAGAGAGCATGAAATAACAGTGCATGCACAGAGTCGGCCTGTTGATAAAATATCTAAAAAGCTAACTGTGCTTTTCCCTGAAGTAGGACAATTTGGATACAATGAGGTAATTAAAGCCAACTTTGATTCAGCAGGAATGTATTTGGATACTATTCCAACAGCTATTATACAATGGAATTCTCGCAAGTTTAGAAGCTCAGATCAATTGCGTATTCAAAATTATTTGAAGCTAGAAATGAACTTGGATACTTTAGAGTTGGTTACCTACAAGAGAAAATAAAAAAAAGCAACCTGTCCAGGGGTTGCCTTTTTGTTCAACACTTTTTGAGAGCCTAATTAGAAACAGAAATCCATCAATGGTTGTCCACTCCATATATGATGGATCTTAAATCCGAAATCTAACTTCTTTTTGCAAATACTGTGCCTAACAGTAGTCTAAGTATAAAAAAATAAACATAAATAGCGAAAATTTCGCATCAGAAAGAGCCACCTCTAGTTCGCTAGGTGGCTCTTTCTGTTTTAGGGCTTATGTTGTTTGCTTAGACTTCCCATTTTTGTGCTTTTTTTGATTCGCCTTTATAGATTAATAATCTTTTCTTTGTTGCACCCTAAAGTGCTTATTTATATAGATTTTAGATAGAATAGGTTTTGTGAGGCTTTTTAATATAAATTTAAATATTCCTTGTTTTTTTTAGGATAAAAATGTAATTTAAGGGGTTCAGTTTGAACAACTATTGAAATTAATAATATCAAATAAATTAAAAATCAAAACAATGGGTTACACAGACACCTTAAAAGCTGATCAAAAAGAGGCTATTCGCTTAATGAAAGTTAGTATGGTCAGAAATGGCATCACCAATGATTATATGCAAGCGGCTATAATTGCAGTTGTTTCTAAAGAAAGTGGTATGAGACCTAAATCAGAAGGCGGTTATGGTGGTACTTCTCTTGCTCGTATTCGTAAGGTATTTGGGAAAAAAGTAAAGGATCTTACAGATGCACAAATAGAGGTGATAAAAAAGGATGATGAAAAATTCTTTAATCATGTTTATGGCAATCGTGGTGGAAATGGACCAAATGAGGGGTATAAGTATAGAGGTCGTGGCTTAAACCAACTTACTTTTAAAGGTAATTACAAAGCAATGATGTCTAAGGGATACACAGAAGAAGATATTGTGTCTAACCCCGACTTGGTAAATACAATGCCTGTAGCGGTTGACTGCTTGATTGGTTACTATGTGAAAAACTTTGTAAGTGGAAATAATAAATTAGAAGAATATGGTATGCTTGATGGAATGAATAGTGCTACCTCTGCAAAAGATGCAGTAGGAGCAGCGTATCATGCCAATGCAGGATGGGGAAAAAATAAAGAAGATTTAGATAAGAGTACAGCAAATGGATATAAACGGGCATTTGCTAGAGTAGACGATTTAGTTAATTATGTTAATACAGTTCATGTAGATGTGGTGCCTGGAGCAGATCCTACAGCCAAGCGTGATGTTATCCTGAAATCTGTTGGAATAGGAGGGGTTAATGACTCTCCAGATGTGAAAGCCGTACAACGCTTGCTCAAAAAAGAGGGTTATGATTTAGGGAAATATGGTCCTAAAAAAGATGGTATTGATGGTGATTGTGGTAAAACATGTAAGAAACACATCAAAGCTTTTCAAACAAAGAAAGGTATTGAGGTAACTGGTTTGATTAAGCCTCAAGATGCGACTTGGAAGGCACTTGGAGGTGCAGAAGTAGAGCCAGCACCAAACCCAATACCTAATCCTACCCCGACTCCAACTCCGTCGCCTACCCCGACTCCAGAGCCAAGTTCAGAGCGTAAGAATATTTTGAGTTCTGTAGGAGAAGGAGGTAATAACGAATTAGAAGATGTAAAAGTAGTACAACGCCTTTTGAAAAAAGAGGGTTTTGATATGGGAAGTTATGGCCCAAACAAAGATGGAATTGATGGAGATTGTGGTAAAACCACCAAAAAACACATCAAACAATTCCAAACAGATAAAGGTATAGCTGCAACAGGTTTAATCAACCCAGCAGATGCTACTTGGAAAGCCTTAGCTGGCGAAACAACTACACCTGTAGATGATACGCCTACAGATACAGATCCAACACCTGCTCCAACTGGCGATAAAATCAAAAAATCGGTAGGTGTAACTGGTGTGAATGATAAGAATGATGTAATGATTGTACAACGTCTGTTGAAAAAAGAGGGTTTTGATCTAGGTAAATATGGCCCAAACAAAGATGGAATTGATGGAGATTGTGGCAAAACTACTCAAAAACACATCAAGCAATTCCAAACAGACAATGGAATAGAAGCAACTGGTAATATAGAGCCAGCTGATGCTACTTGGAATGCCTTGTCTGGAACTCCAGATCCTGCTCATGAAGCTGCCCTCAAAAAAGTAGCAGAGTTGAAAGCATTACTAGAGAAATGGTTTGGTATTGTGAACGATCCTACTAAACCAGACCCTAAGGAAAGCACTAAAAAGACGTTGTCTACAGTAGAAAAATTGGTAGATAGAATCAAAGCTCGTTTTGGTTTATAAGGAAATATATAAAAAAGGCTGCTTAATTTGATATTAAGCAGCCGTCATAATATTAGAATTGTTTAACCCTTAATTTATTCTCAAACAAACTAAAAACAATAATAAAATGGCACAAAATGTAGTGTTGACAACTGGCTGTTCTGTTCTAATGACAGAAGGTAATATGCACAGTAATGGAAGGTACGATGTTAGAATCCCTCATTGGCCAGGTTATGCATCAGGAGTAACCATCGGATTTGGTTATGATATTGGAACAAAAGGAAATAACAAGAAAGTTGCTCAGTTCTTATTAGATTCGGGTATTTCTCAGAAAATGACCGATATGTTAGTAAAAACGGTTGGGGTAACGGGCAAACCAGCAGGAGAACTTCTGAAAAAGCTAAAGCTTAGAGATAAAGTACGTATTACACAGCAACAAGCCCTAAATTTGCTTAATACGGCTTGGAACGAAAACACCTTTTATAAAGACAGAGCTGATAGAGGCTTATCATTTGATGGTTTGTTTGATCCTTTAGAGGAAGTGACTACTAAGCTTTGCTACGCAAAAGGTAATTTAAGCCGCTATGGTAAGTTCATTACTAGTTTAGATGGTAAAATTCAGAATAAACCAGATGCAGAACAGTGTGCTATGATGATCAAGGCACTGGAGGGCTATATAAAATGGGCAAAAAGTAAAGATGCAGAGCGTGAGGCAGCAGGTAAAAAGAAAATACGTACTGGTGGCCCCAAAATTTATGTCAAATTTATCAAAAAAATAAAAGGGGTATTAGATGCTGGTGGAACCGTAACGATAGAGGAACGAGCAATGACTGTAGATGAGCTTTTAGATCCAGATAACCCTACTTTGGAATGGGTGAGTGAGGCAAAAGGTTATAAAGACCATGATCGGTTTAGAAAAAATATAACTAAAGGTAAACTCAACGATGCTGAAATGTTTGAGGATGTTGGAGAGCCATATCCTGGTCCTAATGTTAAGCCTGCTGCTGCTATGCCTCCTAGAACTGTAATTTTGAAATCTGTAGGAGACGGTGGTGATAATGATAAAGAGGATGTGAAAGCAGTACAGCGCTTACTAAAGAAAGCAGGCTTTGATATGGGTAAGTATGGCCCCAAAAAAGACGGAATTGATGGTGATTGTGGCAAGACGACCAAAAAATATATCAAAAAATTCCAAACAGATAAAAGTATAGAAGCAACTGGACTAATCAACCCTGCTGATGCAACTTGGAAGGCTTTAGGAGGAGCAGAAACAGAACCAACGCCAGTAGAAACACCTACTCCAACTCCTGTTCCTACTCCAACGCCTACTCCGACTCCTGAACCAACCCCAACTCCTGAACCAACTGGTGATAAGATCAAAAAATCAGTAGGCGTAACTGGTGTGAATGATAAGGATGATGTAATGATTGTACAACGTCTCTTGAAAAAAGAGGGTTTTGATCTAGGTAAATATGGCCCCAAAAAAGATGGAATTGATGGTGATTGTGGCAAGACCACCAAAAAACATATCAAGCAATTCCAAACAGATAAAGGTATAGAAGCAACTGGCAATATAGAGCCAGCTGATGCTACTTGGAATGCCTTGTCTGGGACTACTGTAGTTGATGCTGCTCATGAGGCTGCAATGAAGAAAGTAGCAGAGTTGAAAGCATTGCTAGAGAAATGGTTTGGTAT
>JAAEPD010000407.1 GCA_024222455.1 Aureispira sp. | reverse complement strand
TGTCTGTGTTTATAATGTGCGCCACCAGAGAGGATATCTGACTCCAGATGTTCTTCTATATTCGGGGCATAGCGCAGCCTGGTAGCGCACCAGCATGGGGTGCTGGTGGTCGTAGGTTCAAATCCTACTGTCCCGACCATTAAAATCAATAAGTTACTTAAAGATAATAGAAAATAAAACTGAAGCTAGTGGCGTTATTAGTGGCGTTTTTGATAATTCTTTCATAATATATATCTAAACCTTTCTAGAATTAATTGCCTCAACTTTCTTACTAATATTTGGGAAAGCGGTTTGTCATTCGTATGACAAAGAAATCTATATAGCAACATTTCAATAGCATACACACTAAACATCTGTAACACATTTGAAAAATCAATTGCAGGGACATGCTATGGTGGATTATTTGTATCTCTATCTACTCTACAGTAGTTGTTGTCTTCTCCCGAAGCCTGAAAACTTTAGTAGTTATATTCTTCATGTACCAAGGGAGTAGTAAGAAGTATTTTGCAATTGATTGCAATATTGTAGAAATGGAATTATTTTTGATTCACATTTAACTAACCATTACCTTTGTCCTGACAATAACGACATTCAGTCATCAACGATCTTAGAAAGTAACTTTAGTATTTGACATAAGCAGTAGTTGGCATGTTCTACGCTGTTCATAATACAACTTCCAGATAAAATGATTCAAGCTATCAAAAAACACTGATTCTAGTTTTTCACTGTGCTATATTTGGCTTCTCCTTTAAAATCAATGGTATCTAATGTTATAGGAAAGAAAGTTATGGAAACTTGTTTTTCTAATCATCAAGTTTCTTTTGATTTAACTGTTATTCATAGAAAGGATTTAAAGTGCGTGAACTTCTAAGAGGACTTACAGAAAAAGACTATTGGGCTTATGGTATTAGAGAATCTGATTTTGATCATACAATTAAATTGGTCAGAGAAATGATAAATGCTAGAACGGAGCAGTATGGAAGAGAAGCGGAAAAAGTTAGAGAAGAACAACCTGACTTAGCAGATGATATCTTAGATGATGTAGCATACTACAAATATATTGATAACCAATATCTTTGGCAATTTGCATTATGGCGACTTCAGGGGCTAATAGAAGCCGTAATAGCACATCAACTCGTAGAGAATGGTCATTCAAAAAAGCTTTTTGGCTTAAAAGCTAAGCTTGAAGCAATTAAAAAGCAAGGATACAGCATAACTGAAGACGAAATAAGTGAACTTATTCTTTGGGCAAATTTAAGAAATGCCATTTCTCATGCTCCACCTGAAGAATATAGACCAACTCCTCTAACAGAAGATGATATTATGGAGTATTTTAATTTTGTTAAAGAATTGTATTTAAGGTGGAGCAATGAAAAATAATGATACCAGTGAGGCATAACCAGGCCTTGGAGTGTATCAGAAACTTCCCCCGCTAATGTGGACACCTTCTACTAACCATAGAGGGCAATACAATGGCAAAGAACATAAATCCCAAAAGAACATGGAAGTACACAAGAGCTTTTAAATTAGAAGCAGTAATTTTGAGTTT
>JAAEPD010000406.1 GCA_024222455.1 Aureispira sp. | reverse complement strand
CTTTCAAATTAGGTATATTCAGAATCCCTGTGTAAATTTCTAAGTCTAATGCCATTTTTATTTTTAGACCAACTTAACTTTTTTTCCCTTTTTGGCAAAAACTGTCAGAGAACCAAATTTTTTTTATTGACATCTACATATATCCCTCGTTTGCTTAGTAAGGGGTAGTATTTTTCGTATGTATTTTTATCTATAGTATAGATATTGAGAAATTCTACCTGTCTAACATGAGGTAGCTCTAGTATTTGATCAAAAACATAAGAAAAGAAGAGCGGATTGCCTGATAATTTTAAACGCTTAAGTTTTTTGAGTTGCTTAAAACTGTTAGGCAGTTTTTTTATCTGATTGTAAGAAATAGATAAACTCTCTAAGTTTTGGAGTTGAGCAATCTCTTCAGGTATTTCTTTTATGTTGCATTCTATTAGTCTTAGATCTTTTAGCCAAGTCATTTCAAATATGGCTGAAGGTATTTTATGGAGTGGAAGGTTTTGGTGCAAACTCAGTTTTTTGAGCTTTTTTAGCTGTGTTATTTCTTTAGGGATATCTTGTAGCTTGTTTTGAGAGAGGGTTAAGGATTCTAAATTTTGAAGCTGTAGAATAAATTGAGGGAATTGATTTAGTCGACAATGGCTCAACTCTACAGTTTTTATATTTGGCAATAATCCTAATTCATTAGGAAGTGATTCTAATTCTCGGCATTTGTGGAGTTCTAGTTTTTCTAGGGTTTTCCAGTTTTGGCAAGATGGTGCAATCGTTTTTAAAGGGTTTTCATAGATCGTAAGACTTTTGAGTGGATAGTTGTAAAAAGCTTTTGGCAATTGCTCGAAGCGATTTTCATAGATTTTGATGTGTTCAATGGAGGACAATTGTTTTAAGTAAGAACTAGAAATAGTAGGGCTATCAAAACTAGATATATTAAGAAATATTTTGTGTTTGGATTTATTGTAATGTCTAGTGAATGCTTGCTCAAATTGTTGTTGTGTAAGATACTGATGATCTAACAAGAAACGAACTCGCCAATTGTAGGATGCAAAGTATAAAGGTTGGGCTGCTAAAGCTTCTCCAAAGTTGTCTAAATCTAGGGAGCTATTTTGGAGCTGTTCAAGAATGCTTGGATAAGCAATAGATGGCTGATGTAAATATTGAATGGAAACTTGATGGATAGTTTGATTTAGTCTTTGTATTTGCTGATGAAAAGAGGGATTGACTTCTTGTAAAAGCTGATTCAGGGATTCTCGCAATTGCATGATCTCTGCATCTTGTGCTCTAGTGTATTTATATAGGGTAAGCCCCTCTAAGAATGATAAAAATTTAGTCCCAAAATGATATTCTTCTCTGAAACCCTCTAAAATTTTTATAGCCACTTCCCAGTTGTTCGGTTCAGAAGACAATAATAATGTTTTGAGGTTTTTTATTTGAGTTGGACTAAGCAGTTGCATGAAAAAAATAGACTTAAGGTGATTGACTAAGAGGAACTAAGCTACAAAAATATTTTTTCTAAACCGTTTTCGGGATTTTTTTTATTTAAATGCTTAAATAATTTTCAGCTTTAACTGACTGATTGTCAATTTATTTTATTTGAGGGTTTTGTTTTTTGAAAAAAAAAGATAAAAAAAAGAAAATGAAAGTAGGGGTGAACTAGGGGGGACTGCATCTTATAGTCAAAGGGATTTCATAGAAATAGTATTTTGGTTTTATGGAAATAGGTAGTATTAAGGCATTCACTTCGGTGGATGCCTTTTTTTTGTGGATATGCTTTGGTAAGCTATGTATATTTTGGTAAATTTATAACCCAACAATTAATATCAATATTTAAAACAATAAACAGAGTCTATATATGGCTAATATAAAACTATTGAGTTCCTATCTAAAGGGTGAAGACGAAACTCGTTATGTTGCAATCTTGGAGGATAATACAATTTGGTGGTTTGCACCAGGCTACCCATGGCAACCATCTTCTATGGATGGCTTACCCGAAAACTGTGTTATTGAAAATTTTATAGCCTATAGCAAGGATGATGGTACTCGTTATGTAATTATCCTAGGGGACAATACTTTGTGGTGGTTTGCGCCAGGTTATCCATGGCAGCCTTCTTCTATGGATGGCCTACCTAAAGAAAAAAAGATCATTCAACTCACCGCATATAATAAAACGGATGGTACTCGTTATGTAGTAGTCTTAGAGGATAATACAATTTGGTGGTTTGCACCAGGTTATCCTTGGCAGCCTTCTTCTTCTGATGGGTTGCCCAAAGCAGATGTAGTAGTGGTAGATGATGCTCCTAAAACGGATGCTTAGCCTATGTCTTTAGAATTGTTAGACGATTTCCAAGAATCAAATAATCCAGATGGATATCAGGCTTGTTATAATTGTGGTCAAACTAATTACGATAAGATAACTTTTTCTTTTTGGGGAGGAATGTTAGGCCCTAAAATGTTTAACCATGTCAAGTGTAATAGTTGTGGATCTACTTATAATGGAAAAACAGGACAATCCAATAAACAGGCTATAACTATATATGTAGCAATTACATTGATTGTGGGCTTGATAATAGGATTCTTTATCATCCAATTATAAAAACTTCACTGCTATTTTTAGCTTAATAAAGTTAAAAATACACGAATTATTAAAAAAATAATAAATGATGTTTAAACCTTTGCAAGGTGCTTAGGTCTAAGTCATTGTCTCGAAATTATTTCAACCATAAAAAACCTCAATATAGTTATGAAATTTGTAAAATTATTCACTTTAGCTTTATTAGTAATCGTTTTTTCAGCTGCTAGCAATACGAGCCATGCACAAAGCTCTAAAACAACCAAAACAGTTAAAAAGAATGGCAAAACCAAAAAAATGGTTGTTCGTGAAAATGCAGATGGCTCTAAATCAGTAAAAGTTGGTCGTGAAGACGAAAATGGTAGGAGAGAAGCTGCAGGTAAAAAGGTAGAAGCAGATGGAACCGTAAAGCATCGCCAAGCTGCTCAAAAAGCAGATGGAACTAAATATCGTGCAGGCCAAAATAAAAATCCTGATGGAAGTGGACAACGCAGAGCGCAAACAACTGCTGATGGCGGGAAAAAAGTAGGAGTGAAGAAAGATGCGAATGGAAATAAGACTTACAAAGGTAAATCAGATGGATTTAAAAGTTCAGATTCCCCTAAAAAAGCTAACAATAGACATAATGCAGGTAAATCTGCAGCTAAGAAGGCTAATAAGTAGTTATACCTAACATAATAACATTATTAATATACGTTACAAAATAGTAATAGGCTAAAAGGGCTTATTACTATTTTTTGTGTTGAGAATTGACAGAATATTGCAATATTTATAATATAATATGGGAATAATTAAAAGATTATCATAACTTTGTCGTTATAAACTATAGTTAACCAAATAGTTTAAATACTTAATTAATTTTTAACTCCAATTACATCATTTAAACCATTCATGTACATGAAATTTTTTAGTATGCTGGTGGTACTGCTTTTAATTACTTTTAGCAGTCAAATCACCTATGCCCAACAAAATAAGTTGCAGGCAGTTAACAACCCAAACCTAGAGCAAAAACGTTTGGATGCTGCTAACCCTAGAACTCCTACCCAACCAAAGGCTAAGTCAGCTTCTATGACTATGGCAATGGCTAGTAAGTATGAAGAAACTGCCATCCGAAAGTGGAAAAGGGAAAACCCTAGAGTAGAGTTTTTTAACCAAGATGATTACGATCAATTGCCTCCAAAGAAGCAAGAACAAGTACAACGCTATGCTATAGTTTATAAAGAAAAAATTAAATGGACTGATATTGAGCAGTTTAAAGAAAAGCATGCTGTAGAAAAAACAAAACTTAAAAAATAACTATCCCTATTAACTCACTAAGCTTCTTCATATAAGAATTTCTTACTTGTATAAGAGGACATATATATGTATTAAAATGATTAAAAAAATATACATGATAAGCCTATTTATAATAGGCATTATGGCTCATACTTGGGCACAAACAAACGATCCATGTACTGCACCAGCACTCACTGTAGGAACCTCTTGTAATTCAACATCAGGATCGTTAAATGGATTTTCGATCTATTCTGGTGGAGGCTTTACCAATTGCGCAAGCTTTGGAGACCCACAAGGATTTTATACATTTGTTGCTACAGATGCTAGCATGACCATAGAGGTAGTTGGATCTAGTACGATTGATCCTGTAATTGATCTATCAGAAGGTGCTTGTGGCTCTTTGACTAATGTAGACTGTGAAGATGGCACAGGTACAGGAGGTACTGAAGTAATGAACGCTACAGGATTGACTGTTGGTAATACTTATACTATTGCGGTATTTGATTATTGGGGGGGTAATGATGCAGCAGCTACCTTTGATATTTGCGTATATGGCACTAGCGGTGGCGGAGGTGGAACAGGTAATAATTGTACCAATGCTGTACCATTAGCTATTGGAGGTTCAGATTGTGCTACAGCTACTGATAATTCAGGATCTTTTGGAAATGGTTCTTCTACTGATAACCCTTGTAGTTCTTTTTATAATGATCATGAATATTGGTATGAAATAACAGGGACAGGTGTTGCTATAGACATAGACTTAACAAGTGTGGGGTCAACTTATCAAGGGACTTTTGTTCTTGATGCTTGCCCAGGAAGTGGCCCAACCTGTATCGCTTCAGAGACTAATGGTTCTAGTACTACAGATTATTCTTTTACCACACCAGTACTTACTAATGGGGCAACTTATTATATAGTTGTATCTACCTGGGCTTCTGTCACAGGAACACCAGATTTTTGTATTTCAACATCGGCTGTTGGTGGAGGTGGTACACTACCTACTAGTTGTGGAGATATGGAGCCTATTTGTACTAATGATGGATTGACATTTACTGCTCAAATGGGAGTAGGAGATGCAGAAGCTGCTGAACCAGGAAATGATTATGGTTGCTTGTCTTATGCTGAATTAGGAGACTCTCCAAACCCTACTTGGTACTATTTAGAAGTTGCTACAGGAGGCGATATTAATATGGAACTCTCTGCTCCTAATGATATAGATTTTGCACTTTGGGGGCCTTTTACAGATTTAGCTACAGCACAGGGATCTTGTGGTAGTTTGCCTTACCCTATCGATTGTAGTTATTCTTTTGTATCTACTGAATATCCAGATATAACAAACGCTCAAGCAGGAGAAGTTTATATACTTTTGATCACTAATTTTAACAATACAGTTCAAAATGTAACCTTAGAGCAAATCGGTGGCACTGGTACAACTGATTGTAGTATTGTATGTGGTTCTGATGCTGGAACAATTACAAGTACTATGAATAATACAAATTCAGTAGATTATTTCCTTTGTGATGGGGAAGGTTTATCATTTACTTCTAATGATGACTATGTTTTGCCTCCTGCTGTAGATGTAGCGGGGTTAGGCTATGCAATGTATACAGCACCACCTACCACAGGAGATCCTTCTACCGATCCTAATTGGACTGGATACTATTGGACAGGAGAAGATCTTACAGAAACTAATGATATAAACAACTTATATGATTTTGTAATTGGAAATCCAAGTGGTAGTGCTGGTACGAATGGTGTTCCTTTTGGCAATCAATTAGTTTTTGTACCAATCACTATGGATGATATTGCAAATATAGCTGGAGGTGGTAATGATGATGGATTAGATCATGATATAGATGATGATGGATGTTTTGCTTTAGGAACTCCACTCTTAGTTACTTATCTTAATCCTATTGCAGATGCTGCTGTAGAAACTTGTGGTGCTAATGTAGTGATTACCTTAAGTGGAGGTTATCCTGAGTTTGTCCCTGGTGGTTCTTATACTGTGAATAGTACAGGAGCAGGCACAATGGTTCAATCAGGAGGACAAGGACAAACCTTAACTTTTACAGGTTTAAACACTGGTGATGTGATTTCGGTAGATGTGACAGATGATGATAATGGTTGTACACATACACTTACTTTTACAGCTACCTGTCCTTCTTCTACATCTTGTGAAGCAGATACTGGTAATTGGTAAGCTTTTCTCATTTCCTAAATAAAAAAAGATATAACAATATGACACGCTATTTATATAAAAGCTGTCGCTTGTGGGGAATGAGAGCACTAGTCCTATTGCTGGGCTTGTGGAACTCACCCATCCAAGCACAATGTGATTTTATTAACGATATAACAGGTATAACTCAAACTACACCACCTGCAGGTAACGCTGCTAATCCATTGCTATATACACATGTTTATGTATTGGTAGATAACAGTGGGAATATTTATGCAACAGGTGCTACTCCTGATTTTTTAGGAGTTCCAGCAGGATTGTATAATCTGTATATGGTGAATTATGATAATAACGAATCTGCATTTGTAAACCCTTTACTAACAGTTGGAAGTCCTTGGCAAGATATAGTGAACTATGGAGACAATCTAGTAAATTGTTTACAATACTCTGCTTCTTATGGTGGTTGTCCAATCACTGTTTGTGAAGAAATCACTGTTTGTGAATATGAAACAATTACAAATGCAGCAGTCAATTTTGCAGTAACAGACTACACTCAGACCTATTGTATAGTATGTGCTGGAAATGTAGCAGCTATTGATGCTAGTGCTAATTTTGACTTGAGTACTGTTGGACCTGTGGTCGGTGGTGCTGATTGCCAATTGTTTGCCATTAATTATAAAACAACAGATGGTCTTACACTCAATGTAGGAGACCCTTGGTCTACTATAACTACTGCTACTTGCGCAGGAGCTTGTATAGATTATATGGGCGTAAATATGATTATTAATGGCTTATCTCAGTCTTCTGTTAATGGTGTGAGTACTACTGTCGACTGGTGGGATACCTCAGATGGTTGTGCAGGTGCTCAAACTCCTGTCAATGCAGGTGGAACATTTACCGAAACGGTTAATAACTGGTGTATACCTAGCTATAATCCAGGTACAATAGTTGCCAAACCAACTGCAAATAATCCAACTATAACGAATCACTCTATTGATGATTTAGTACAAATGATGGGAGGGCATGATGTCTTTTCGAGAGTTCCTTGTGTAGGAACTATGGATCTGACTCAGAATACAGTATTCTATACAGTGGAATGTGATCCTGCCTTACCTTCAACTCTAGAAGTAGATATAACTAATCCAGGAGGCGATATTACAATGATCGAGGCAGCTTTATATGGTCCAGTTACTATGCCTTGTCCATCAATGACAGGAGGTACTTTTGTCGATTGTGATGATGCAGGTGCTGGTTCTAATTCTGGTGAGCCTATCGGAAACCTTCAGTTAACAACATCTGCAGGGCCAGGAGAGGTTTATTTAGTAATTGTAGATACAGAAGGTAAGGAAGAGTTTACCATTTCTACCACTATCTTATTGGCTACAGAGCTGATCTCTTTCTCAGGATACAAACAAGAAGATGACAATGTATTGGAATGGACAACTTCTCAAGAAGAAAACTTACAACACTTTGAGTTAGAACGTTCTAATGATGGAGTCAACTTTGAGAAAATCACAGATGTATTGGCTATCGGAAATTCTCAAGCACAACAAGATTACAGTCATGTAGATGAATATCCAGGAGTTGGTGCCAAATACTATCGTTTGAAATCTGTACACCAAGATGGTACAATAGGTTACTCTCATATTGTAACCTTGACTCGTGATAAAAAAGAGCATTTTACAAATATTAGTATCTATCCAAACCCAACTAAAGATAAATTCTTTGTGGAGTTGGCTAGTGATATAGCTGGTGCTGTAGAATATGATATTAGAGATGTAATAGGGCAAAATGCACAGAAAGGTAAATTAGATATAATAGCAGGTATGAATAAGCTGGAACTGAGCTTAGATAATATGCCTAGTGCTACTTATATAGTCTCTTTTACAGTAGAAGGACAACGAGTGCAAAGAAGAATAGTTAAAAAATAAATATGTAGTTGCGTTAATAGACGTAATTAGTTTATTTAGAGCTTGTTTGAGAGGAGAACTCTCAAGCAAGCTTTTTTTGAGGCAAAACTAAGTTTTGAGAAAAAAAAGGATAATATATTCCTATATCGTTTTAGGTTGCAATAATATTTTGATATTTTTACGTGTAACGACATATAAAAGTTTATTTTTATCGTTATATAATTAGATACCCTTATTTTTTAATAAAATTTCATCATCTAAACACTGAAGTATATGCAAATACTCAAACTCTTACTATTAGTGGCCAGTGTTGTAGCTAGTGCCTCAACAATTAAGGCTCAAACTATTTCTCCTCAAGAAAAACAACAAATCCATGAATGGAAACAAAGTAATCCTGAAGTGAAGATTTATTCTACTAAAGAATACAACGAATTATCTGCTCTAGACAAAACAGAGCTGAATGCTAATCCTTTTGCACTTATTTATGCAGGAAATACATTACGTATACAAGATATTGATACCTATACACAAAATTTTGATCCTATAAAGGAGGATATCTTTCTTGTGAAAGATTGGGTGGCTCTAAACAAAGATGTGATGATCATGCCTATATCTAAATACACTAGTCTAAACATACAAGATAAACAAACTGTTGATCTTATAGACGAGAAAATAATTTATTCAGGTACTCGCCTAACAATGACGGATATCCATTTATATGAGACAAAATAATTTAGCAGAATATTAAATACCCTTTCAGAATGAAAAATATTATACAATATATAACTCTTGGATGCTTAGTATTTTGCTTTCAGCAAAATGCATTTGCCCAAATAAATCCTTCAGATGGATGTGCTGCTCCAAATGCATTACCAGTCAATCCTGGTTGTACAAATAATAACTATACTTTGGCAGGTTCTTTTTCTAATGGAGGTGTTACTAACGCTAGTTGTGCTACAGCCGGAAATGATAGAGATGATGGATGGTATCAGTTTACAGCAACAGCAACAACTACCAATATTGATGTAACTGGTGATGAAGCAAGAGCATTAGCTGTTTTTACAGCTTGCCCTAGTGTAGGGATTGCAGCAGAATTAGGCTGTGATATACAAGCTGCAGGAACTACTACATCTGTTTCAGTTGCTACAACTATTGGTGTTACTTATTATGTGCAAATTCATAGACGTTCTGGTAATAATAGTGCAACCATGACTGGAACTATCTGCATATATTCAACTCCTTCTTCTGGTAATGGTTCAGATTGTGCCAACGCTGATCCCCTAACACCAGGTACACAACAATGTGGAACAAACAGTTCTGCAGGGGATTTTCCTGATGCAGGAGGAGCGCCTTCTAATCCCTGTAATTCATCATATAATGATGGAGAATATTGGTTCTCATACACAGGAACAGGAGATGGGTTACAGTTAGATGTTAGTGGATTAACAGCTACATACTCAGGCTTATTTGTATTGGATGCTTGCCCTGCGGGTACTCCAAATTGTATAGCAAGTTATACTAGTGGCTCTTCCTCAGCAAATTTTACATTGTCCACACCTGCATTGACTTTAGGACAAACCTACTTCATTGTTCTTGCGAACTGGTCATCTCCATATCAAACAGATTTTTGCTTAGATGCAACACCTTATACGCCACCACCACCACCAGCCAATGATGATTGTCTAGGAGCAACAGCTGTTACGGTTAATCCAGATTTAGCTTGTGGATCAGTAACTTCTGGTACCGTACAAAACTCAACTCCTTCATCTCAAGATGCTTCTGTCTGTTTTGGAACAGAAGACGATGATGTATGGTTCTCTTTTGTAGCTACAGGGCCAAACCACACTATTGATATACAAAATATAGCAGGTTCTACTACAGATATGTATCACTCAGTATGGGAAGGAGCATGTCCTACCTTATCATTAGTGGCAGGTTCTTGTAGCGATGCTAATAGTAGTACATTATTTGGCTTAACTCCAGGTAATACCTATTATATTAGAGTATATACTTATACTTCAACTGGTGGGCAAACCTCTACATTTGATGTTTGTGTAGGAACACCACCACCACCACCAGTCAACCAATCCTGTGCAGGGGCACTGTGTACAGATGGAGCTGTAACTATCAGTGCAGTCTCTGGAGGTCCAGATGCTGATGTTGTTAATCCAGGTAATGATTATGGTTGTTTATCTTCTCAACCTAATCCATATTGGTACTACTTACAAGTGGATGCAGCAGGTAATATTGATATGAGTTTGACAGCAGGTAGTGATATTGATTTTGCTATTTGGGGACCATTTGCTGATGTGGCAGCTGCACAGGCAGCATGTAATAGTTATGGAGCACCAATTGATTGTAATTATGCATCTACATCAACTGAAGCTCCTTCTATACCAACAGCATCTGCAGGTGATGTTTATGTAATGTTAATTACAAACTTCGCAGATATCAATCAAACTATAACTCTTTCTCAATCTGGTGGCACTGGTTCTGCTAGTTGTACTATAATACCATGTAATGCAGATGCAGGAGGCTGGTAGTTTATTCCTATTTTCTAATCTTTAAAATTAAAAAAGATGACACGATTTTATAAGCGTTGTCGATGGATTGGAGTAGGAATTTGGCTAACACTGTTTTCAGTGTTTAGTATTTCTACCCTTCATGCACAATGCGATTTTGTAACAGATATAACAGGAGTTGCTCAAGGAACTCCTCCAACTGGTGATGCTGCCAATCCTCTACTATTTACACATACTTTTGTGTTGGTAGATTTTTCTGGAAATATATACGCGACCAACAGTACTCCCGATTTCTTGGGTGTTCCTGCTGGTTTATACAACTTGTATGCTGTAAACTATGATAATAATGAATCTGCTGCTGTAGTACCTTTGTTGGCAATAGGTAGCCCTTGGGATGCTGTAGAGGCTTATGGTGATAATACTGCTAACTGTGCAGATTATACTGCTGCTTATGGTAGTGGTTGCCCTATTGTAGTTTGTGAAGAAATAACTGTATGTGAATATGAAACTATCACAAATCCATCTAATACTTTTGAAGCAACTGATCACACACAAACTTATTGTATAGTATGTGCTGGAACAGTAGCTGCTGTTGATGTAGGTGCTAATTTTGATTTGAGTACGATCGGACCTGTAGTTGGTGGAGCTGATTGCCAATTATTTGCAGTTAACTATAGAACTGTTGATGGTCTTACCCTAACAGTAGGAACTGCTTGGTCTACTATTGCTAGTGCTGTTTGTGCTGGTTCTTGTGTAGATTATATTGGACTGGATATGATTATTAATACTACATCTCAACTTTCTAACAATGGAGTAAGTACCACTTTAGATTGGTGGGACACTTCGGATGGTTGTGCAGGTGCTCAAGGTCCTGTTAATGCAGGAGGCCCTTTTTCAGAAACGGTTAACAACTGGTGTATTCCTAGTTACAATCCAGCACCTATAGTTGCCAAACCTACTGCAAGTAATCCAACTGTAACGAATCATTCTATTGATGATCTAGTTCAATTGATGGGAGGGCATGATGTCTTTTCGAGAGTACCTTGTGTAGGAACTATGGATCTGACTCAAAATACAGTGTTCTATACTGTAGAATGTGATCCTACATTGCCATCAACATTGCAAGTAGATGTAACCAATCCTGGTGGAGATATTACAATGATAGAAGCAGCTCTATATGGACCTGTTACGATGCCTTGTCCCACTATTACAGGAGGTACTTTTGTAGATTGTGATGATGCGGGAGCAGGCTCTCAATCTGGTGAACCTATTGGAGGCCTTACACTTACAACTTCTGCAGGACCTGGAGAGGTTTATTTAGTGATAGTAGATACGGAAGGTAAAGAAGAGTTTACTATTTCTACTACTATCTTATTGGCTACAGAGTTAGTATCTTTCTCAGGACACAAAGAAGAAGATGACAATGTATTGGAATGGACAACTTCTCAAGAAGAAAATCTAAAACATTTTGAGTTGGAGCGTTCTAACGATGGAGTCAACTTTGAAAAAATTACAGATGTATTGGCTATCGGAAATTCTAAAGCACAACAGGATTACAGTCATGTAGATGAATATCCAGGAGTTGGTACCAAATACTATCGTTTGAAATCTGTACACCAAGATGGTACAACAGGTTACTCTCATATTGTAACCTTGACTCGTGATAAAAAAGAACATTTTACTAACATTAGTATTTATCCAAATCCTACTAAAGATAAATTCTTTGTAGAGTTTGCTAGTGATCTAACTGGTGCTGTAGAGTACGATATCAGAGACGTAATAGGTCAGAATGCTAAAAAAGGTGAGCTAGATATAGTAGCAGGAATGAATAAACTAGAGTTGAGTTTAGACAATATGCCAAGTGCTACTTACATTGTTTCTTTCACGGTAGAAGGACAACGAATACAAAGAAGAATAGTCAAAAAATAATAACTAGCAACTATAGTTATTTTGGAGCTTGTTTGAGAACATATTTCTCAAGCAAGCTTTTTTTATTTGTTTTGAGATGCTTTGAAAAATGTAATCCGCCCGTCTAATAGCTCTTCATGAATTTCTTTGTAAGGACGGTTTTGTAACTTAAATAGAACCCAAGAGTAAATAATAACAGGAGGATATGTTTTAGATTGAGCAGAAGTTTCTTCTATTTCATCTTTGAGGGCAATCCAATGCTCTCTAGAGGGCTGCTTCATCTCTTTTTGCATTGTCTTAAGCAAGGAAACTGAAAGTCCATGATAGTGCTTGTATTTTTTGAGTCGACGAGTGCATTGTCGCAATAGATATTCCAAGTATTTTTGAAAACTTCGGAAAAGTCATTTAATAGTTTTAAATAAAGTTTGAATCTCCTCTGGGGAGAGGTTTTGTTCCTTAAAGAAGCGTAAGATAGATTCGTAACTATGCAGTTTTTGAAGCCCTTTAAGGAAGAAATATCGGG
>JAAEPD010000405.1 GCA_024222455.1 Aureispira sp. | reverse complement strand
CCGATATTTCTTCCTTAAAGGGCTTCAAAAACTGCATAGTTACGAATCTATCTTACGCTTCTTTAAGGAACAAAACCTCTCCCCAGAGGAGATTCAAACTTTATTTAAAACTATTAAATGACTTTTCCGAAGTTTTCAAATTGTTAAGTTTCTACTAGTAAAATATACGAAAAAATGTCCGAAAAAAGGGGTTAGAAAAGTATATATACAACATCAGCCCTAAAGAACGATTAGCAGGTGCTTGTGTGGCTATAGAATGGGCCCTTCCCATTTGGGAAAAACTGGTTGCTAAATATCCTAAAAAGCTTAGGTATTGGAGTTTTCTGTTTACACACCATAAGGTGAAAGCTGATTTGCCTCAGCGAACACTAAACTTAGCAAAAACTATTCTTAGCCAAACTACTACAGATATAAATATTGGCGCAACTCAAGCTCAGCTTGACGAACTTTATACAGAATATATGGAGCCGATTATAGCTCTACAAGATGACGACTGGGACTTACCAGATGCTGCCCTTTGGGCTTTTTATGGTTCGTATAACCTCTGTAGAGCCTTGAAACAAGGTGATTATTATGCAGGAGAATCTCTTTTTTATGTATCCCGTAATCAAGGCCTTTCAGCTTTGGATAGTGCTGGCCTAATTGAGATTAATACAGCATTTTTTGAACGCTACAAAAAGGCATTAGCCCAATTAATTAACAACTAAAACCATTCTATTATGAATGCCTATCAGATAAAAGAACTTAAAGATAAAATAGAACGTCTTCGCAGCCTCGATCAGCATTGCCTTATATTTGGGGCAGCTAATCATACTTATGACCTACAAGAATGCTTGAGAGAAGAGGACATCAAGACATTTGAAAACACCCATAAAGTGCAGCTTCCTATAGACTATCGTAATTTTGTGCGCTATGTTGGGAATGGTGGTGTTGGACCATATCAAGGTATGTTTGGGTTGGTGCACAGTAGCCATATTCAGCAGCCCTTCAAAGGTGAATGGACATTGATTCAGCAAAAATACACTCAAGATTTGGCTATAGATCGTACTCAATTACTTCAATTTCACATGGAGAGTCTCCTCCAACATCTGAATGCTGAAGAAATTGCAGATATGCATACACTTGCCTTGTTCCGAAAATGCATGAAATTGGATATTGCTTTAGGAAAAGAAGAGGGTGAGTATTATAATTTTTATCCAGATTATTGTGAAGAACATGAATTGGAGGACTACTTCAAAGAATTAGAGCTAGACAATGAGTCGATCACAGGTTATATTCCCTTATTTAATTATGGGAATGGTCATCTATTGGCTTTAGTAGTAAATGGTCAAGATTATGGCCAAGTTATTTTCAAAGGTAAGCAGGGTGAGTTTCGCAATCATCGAGTAACCTTTTATGAGTTCTACAAAAACTGGTTGGATACACATTTAGCCAATTTTGAACACTTAGATCTACTGCTCAAAACTAGTTTGCCACTCAGTTCTATTGTACAAGCTCAACTCTACCAAAGACAGCTTAATTATAGCCCTCAAGATATAATTGAGAGCATTTTGGATATTAATGATCTGGAAGAAGCTACCGTACAGCCTAAACGAGAACTCCTAAAGCAAGGTTTAAGTACCAAAACTAAAGCAGAGCCTGGCCCTCAGGATGAGGAACCAAAAGATCATTTGCCTACTGATGACAACGATCCACCAAAACAAGGTTTTTGGGGACAAGTAAAGAATTGGTTGGATTAATCTTTTTTAGGAATCAAATGTAAAAATTGATCAGCTGTCAAAGACTCCATAAACGCCTCTAAATCTACCATTTCTTGCTCTGTTAGGTTTAGAGGTTCTCTTAGTAGAGTATCTCTATTCATGGCATGTGGCAAAATATCATCAGGAGTATTGTAGTAATCTATGATTTCTCTCAAGGTCTTGAAGCTACCATCGTGCATATATGGGCCGGTCACTGCTATATTACGAAGTCCTGGCACCTTAAACTTGCCTAAATCAGCACTATCCTTAGTTGCATCAAAACGTCCTAAATCTTTGTATTTTTGCATATCAAAGGTTCCTATATTTCTAAACTCATCTCCTGTAAAATCTGGCCCTAAATGACAATCGAAACATTTACCTTTTACATTAAAAACGTCTTGTCCACGCATAGCTGAGGCTGAAATAGCACTAGAATCTCCAGCCATAAAACGATCAAAAGCAGACCCAGTTTCTAAAGTACGTTCAAACTCTGCTAAAGCAGTAGCTAAGTTGGTAGCATTAGGCGCTTCACCAAAAATCTCGATAAAACTATTGTTATAATAAGTATTAGCTCGCAAACGGGCAATAGCAGAATCTATTGACAAGTCCATTTCTACAGGATTCTTGATAGGTTCTAGTGCTTGCTCTTCGAGGGTAGCAGAACGTCCATCCCAAAAGAAAGAAGAACGAGCCGTCATGTTCATAGCAGAGGGAGTATTTCGGTCACCTAATTGTCCATCTACACCCACACTTACCGCACTTGTGTCTGAGAACGCAAATTCTGGTATGTGGCAAGAACCACAACTTAAGGTATAGTCTCTAGACAAAATAGTATCCATAAACAACTCTTCCCCCAACTCTGCAACAGAGTTTGCATTAGTTTTGGTTTCTGCTCCAAATGTTAGAATTAATAACCCAACTATCGTAAAAAATAAAGTAATCCTTGTTTTCATCTAAACGATTTTTAATATTTATTATATTCATAATAATTCGTGCATTTTTAACTCTATCAAGCTAAAAATAGCAGTAAACTTTTCTAACCAATTAATACAGTCTACAACAGACCCAATTCACACAACTAACAATCAATTAGTTAGAAAAAAATTCACGAACTACACCTCAATAACCTCACAAAAATATGAACTTTGATTCATCTAAAGAATGACAATTATCACTCAAGGTTTAAATTAACAGATTTTAACAAATCTATTCCTTAGATTGTCCAAAATTTAGAGTCAGTAATAAACCAAATACAATACTGTCTGTTAGAACACCATATCATGAAATACGTACATACCAATATTATAACTGACAACTGGAAAAAGTTAGTCGAATTTTATACCAAAGTTTTTGAATGCACTCTAGTACCTCCTATTAGAGACCTAAAAGGTAAGTGGCTAGAGGATGGAACTGCTGTTGTAAATGCACACCTACAAGGTGCACATTTGCGTCTACCTGGTTATGGTGACAATGGGCCAACTTTAGAGATATTTCAATATCACAAAAATGAAGATAATCCACTCTCAACTGCTAATAGAAAAGGATTTGGGCATATCGCCTTTGAGGTAGATGATATTGCTCTTATTGTAGAAAAAGTTTGCTCAAATGGAGGAAAGGCACTTGGAGAGATTGTTAAAAAAGAGGTTGAAGGAGCTGGCCTATTAAGCTTTATCTATGTAAGAGACCCCGATGGGAACATAATAGAATTACAAAACTGGAAATAACACACTATGAAAGAAATTACACCTAAAGCATCTGTTTTAGTAACAGGAGCAAGTGGTTATATAGCTTCTTGGATTGTCAAGTATCTACTAGAAGGAGGTTATACTGTGCATGCTACTGTTCGTAATAAATCTAAAACAGTAAAAATAGATCACTTGCTCAAAATGCAAGCTAACTATCCTAATCAACTCAAGTTTTTTGAAGCTGACTTGCTCAAAAAAGGGACATTTGAGGCTGCTATGCAGGGTTGTGAATTAGTTATTCATACAGCTTCCCCTTTCAAAACAAAGGTAAAAGATGCTCAAAAAGAGCTTATTCAACCAGCTCTTGATGGCACTATTAATGTTTTGGATACCGTAAATAAGACATCCTCGGTCAAACGAGTTGTGCTAACCTCAAGTGTGGTTGCCATATATGGTGATGCTGTAGATATGGAAAATACAGCTAAAGGTACTTTTACAGAAGAACATTGGAATAGCACTAGTAATGCTAACCATCAGCCTTATCCTTATTCTAAAACTGTCGCAGAGCGCAAGGCTTGGGAAATGACCGACAACCAGAAAAACTGGGATTTAGTTGTTATTAATCCAGGTTTTGTACTAGGTCCTTCTCTTAGTAACCGGAAAGATTCGACTAGTACAGATTTTATGTGCTCGATGCTAGGTGGAGATTTCAAGACAGGTACACCTGCTTTAGTTTTTGGCGTGGTGGATGTTCGAGATGTAGCTAAAGCTCATGTTCTGGCAGGAACTATACCTACAGCGAAGGGACGGCATATTTTGTCTGCTTCTTCTTATAGCATGTTGGAGTTAGCCGATTTTTTGCGTAAAAATTATGGAGACCGAAAATTACCTAAAAAGGAATTGCCTAAATTTTTAATTTATATGGCAGGACCACTAACGGCTGGATTGAGTTGGAAGTACATTAATAAAAATGTAGGCTACCCTCTGCTGTTTGACAATAGCTATAGTATCAAAGATTTAGGCATACAATATAGAGAGATAGAAACTACCTTGAATGATCAAGCGGCACAATTAATAAAGGATAAACTGGTTTAAACTTTTAGGCTTAGTTACCTTAGAGCGTGTTTGGACTTTTCTATTTGGGCTGCAAAAAAGATCTTTTTACTTCAAAAATCGTTAATTTTTCGTCCAATAGCCCTGCTATTAAACTCAAAATTGTCTTTTTTGATACTAAAATCTCACTTTTTCGCCTACAAAATAAAAATCCAAACATACTCTAAGTCAATAGGCCTAAAAAGGGAGTAAAACTATCAAAGTTTTACTCCCTTTTTAAATTTTAATTAAAAAGCTATTTATAGATATTTTAATTATTAGAATAAAATAAATAACTTCGTCCCATATTGCTGAATGCAATTAGAAGCAAGCACACAACACTAGACGGTACACACTAATTTTAAGACAACTAAGAAAACCTTCATTATGAGATTTTTTTGCAAGACTGTCCTTGCAATGGCTGTTTTATGCTGCATTCAAGCAACCTTTCCAGGTCCTCAAACTTCGGATTATGCCATTCATGGAATAGATGTATCCCATCATCAAAACTATATCAACTGGGACTTGGTTAAAAATGAAAATATCTTTTTTGTTTTCATGAAAGCTACAGAGGGTAGATCTTTTAAGGACAAACGTTTCAATCAGAATTGGGCAGGAGCCAAACGAGCAGGCTTGCGAAGAGGAGCTTACCATTTTTTCTCATTTCACCGCACAGGAAAGGAACAGGTCAACAATTATATAGAAAGTGTTAGTTTGAGTCCGAATGACCTTCCTCCAGTTATTGATTTAGAATATGGAAGTTATAGCGAAAAAAATCGACCTAAAGCATCTGTGGTCGTCAAGGAACTACGATATATGCTAGAAAAATTTCATCAACACTATGGCAAACGACCTATTCTTTATTGCACATACAACTGTTATAACCTCTATGTGAAAGGTATCTTCGATGAATATTTTGTTTGGATTAGGGATACTAAAAATAGTAAGCCTCAATTACCTAACAAACAGTGGTTGTTTTGGCAATATTCTGCTAAAGGGCGTATTTCAGGAATACAAGGCAATGTAGATATGAACGTTTTTTATGGCTCTCCAAAAACTTTTTATAACTTTTATAATCCATAATGTTCTAAATTCTTTCTATTTTCCAAAAGGAACTTAGAAAGCTTATGAGCAGACCAAAAAAAACAATCCTTATTATTTTTTCGACCTTGACTTTACTAATCATAGGTTTGGCCATTGTTTTTTCTATTCAACAACAAACAGGTATTCCCTTATCAATATTTCTGATGTTTATTACTGCAATAGAGCTCTATCTCATAGGATCTATGCTGCATATTCCTCCTAAAAAAGCAGAGCCTTTTTTCTATTTTATTTACCTAAGTTATCTTAGTGTTATAGTCCTCAATAGTTACTTTTTTCACCTCAGTGATTGGTGGGTTAATGGTATTGGAGTCAGTCTAATTTTTATACTTTTTGTACTGTATGAGTATATTAAAAATGATGTTATTATATATATAAAGCTTCTGAGGAAGGATTCTTTTGACATTTCCCTGTTTGAATATAAACTACTCAAACACCCTAGCACTAAGCTTCATAAAATCAGCAACTTACTATATCAAAAAGGATATTTGGGCGCTATCAAAAAATTGATTCGAGTATTCTGGGATGCTCCTCAAAATTTAACAGCTCCAACACACTACAAATGGTTTTTAGATTGCCTAAATCAATACTGTAAGAGCAAAACTATGATAGACTACACAATTAGTGATAGTTCTTATGCCCTACCCAACAACTATTTATATATTCTCAGTCAGGCTGATTTCATACTCTTTTGGTTGCAAAACATTAATAATCAAACACATCATCAAGTTTTTTTGCAAGCTCTCCTGAATCGCCAAATTCATAGTTTTTCAGCCTTTATCCAAAATCCTAAAAGAGGGAACCGTATAAGTAGTGAATATTTTGAATGGGAAAGCCTGCGAGATGTCAATCTGTTAGAAATTGCAGAGACATTGTCAGAAAAAGAGTATATTCGAGATGTAAAGACCAAAGAAATGGCTGATCATTTAGCTAGTTTGCTATTTATAAGTCATGGTATTGTTCAAAATATGAAATAAGCCCACTATGGACAATATAGGTAATGGATACTTCATCTTACTTTTGATTGTTACTATTCCAAGCTTAACTATCTTGAGTATTTTTACAATTTGGTTGGGTTGGCTATTCTTGTGGATGTTTATTACATTTTCAATTGGAATGTATTTTATCCTAAAAATCACAAAAAATAGTTATCGTTCAGGCCCTATTCTAAACTATATATTTGAACCCCGCATCTACCTCTCTATTGTCTTTTATCTTTCGTTGACAGTAAGTTATTATATCTGGACTATCCCAAACTGGCAGCTAACTTGGGGCACATTAGCTCTATATGCTCTTATTTGGTATATTCTATACAAGCTTTCTCTAAATTATTTTATTTGGTATGCAAGATTTTTGAAAAGACCAACTACTGCTATTCCTATTCGGTTCAAACCATCTGGATCCACTAAATCAATGAACAACTATAGTAGAGCTTTTGACATTCTTTATAAAAAAGGGTGTTATAGCAGTGTAGCCACTATCCTACACGACTACCTTTATTCACCTAGTCGTTTGACGGATTATGAAAAACTGAGAACTTGGTTTTTTAAGGAATTAAATAAATTATGCTCCCACACTACAAATCTTAAATATAGCTTATGCAGAAGTTATACGATGGGACAGTTAGATGTAATAGAGGATACTAATTTTATGACCCAATGGTGCCAAGAAATAAGCCCTACTAGCAAACATCAATTAGCTTTTAGTTATATATCCGAAGATCTTATCCCTTTATTAGAAGGTTATGTACAAAACCCAAAGTTTCTGCAATCAAGGAATAACCGTGGTGTCAAAAGTCGTTGTGCACAAGCAAATTTCTTAGCTGCTGCTGACTGCCTATCATCTTTAGAATTTAAAGACTCAAAAATTCAAGATAAAGCACAACATTTGGCAAGTCTCATGTTTATTGTTCATGGAATGACTAAAAACATGTAAAAAGATAAAAGAGCTTTTAATCTCAGTCTACAATCCAACTAATATCGTTTGGGGCATTTTCATCTTCAGATCGCTGAAGTTTTTCCATTTCTACATAATTTCCTTCATAATCACTAGCCTCCCAATCACTTATTTCAATTATATCAGTCTAAATTCCTGTATCATAAACACTTGATAGATTCGTCACAAAAACCTCATTTTCAATTCTTTTCCATACTTATAACAATAAGAATCCTCATATGATGTTATAATCTGAACTAGGTACATTTTTTGAGCTTTTATAAATTCAAGTTGAATTACTTTTTATTCAATTTTTATACGCCTATAAATTCTATAATTAGATTTATGGCCTATATTTTGTATTTTAGTACTTATATCTATTTTGAATCCTTTTTATTCTAAAAATAAAATACAACAACCTCTTATGAAAAACTTGCATTCCCTTCTATTTATATTGGGGTTAACCAGTACCCTTACTTTTAATAGCCAAGCTCAATCAGCTGTATTTGATGAAGCAGTAACTGTAGCTGCACAATCTATTTGCGATTGTGCTAACGAAACATTCAATATGGATAAAGATGTAGAAAATGCATTCATCCAAATGTTAGAACTTGATGATGAAAATGAAGTTAGCACTTATCTTGCTGGCCTTTCTGAAGATGTACAGTTAGGAGTAATGGAAGCTGCTGTAAACATGCAAAGTATGGAAGAAGATGATGGTTTTAATCAATGTATTACAGGCATAGAAAAAGATTTAGAACCTTATCAAGATCGATTAAAAGATGCTAGTTACACAGAGGCTGATTTTCAAAATGGTATTATAACTAAGCTTTCTGGTTCTCAGGACTGTAAGTTAACTTACTTATTGGTTCAGCTTAGCTTACAAATGGGCGATACTGATGAAATTGTAGATAATGATGATAATTATGACCCGAACTCAAAAGGCGGTGGAGAAAATCATCAGAAAAAGAAGCTAAAAAATAGCAACGAAAATAATGATCCAAGATATGGTGGTGGTGGAAATTCTGATGACTAGTCATCACCTCTAATAAGATTAGAACATATTTTCGATCAAAGATAAAATGCGAAATACTCTAATAGTATTTCGCATTTTTTATGGTATTTATATTCTTATTCTAAGCTTCACTCTAAAACAACCAACTTTCAATAAAAAAGTGCTTAGCTCTACCAAAGAGCTAAGCACTTTTTTTATCTTCTATAGATTTATTTATACATTGTCCATTTCACCTTGTCATTCATTAGAATCAAGCTATCTTTAGATAATTTAGCTATCTTGACAGCAGGTAATTTAGGATTGTCTGGATAAGTAATTTCATCTCCACTCAACAGATACTTAATTTTTTCGGGAGGAGGAGCAGGCATGGTATTCAATGTTTTGATACGCTCACCTGATTCGGTAAACTCATATTGGGGATTCCCCATAGCTTCACCTCCAATAATCTTCTGAACAGTTTCTATACTCTTCACCTTCCAAAGCCCATAAAGTAGTTTTTTATCTACCTTTCCTTTTCCATTTGTACTTCCACATGCCCAAATTGTTAAGAGCACTAAACATCCAAAAATTGTTTTCTTCAAGAATTGCTGCATATTTTCTTTTTAATCTTCTTCTGCTAGGTTGACATAACCTTTTCGTTTTGGATTCAAACGTTCCATGATTAAGCCATCAGCATCTAGATCTTTTACAAATTTTTTATTCACATCATAAAAGTAGACATTAAAAGTGCTTTTTTCGTCTGTTGAAGTAAATTTTTCACGAACGTATTCTATTCCATTTCCAAAAGCAACATTACACATATCTTCTTCGCTTTTGTCAACCGTTTGAAATACAGCATTTTGTTTGTCTATAATTTTTATCTTCTGATCACAAGCTTCTTTACGAATTAAATCAACTTTATTCAAACCACTAAAGGGCTCTGCTTTTTTCCACTCGTTATAATATGCCTCCGAATCTTTAAGATCATAAGCTTCTATTAGAATAGTTTCTCTATCTATACGAGTAATGTGCTCGATTCTATGTCCTAAAGGATTGTCTGGATAACTTCTCAAAAACCATTCTGTATAGATCCAATACTCACCACCTCTTTGTGGAAAAATTGGTACCCCAATAATGTCCTGTTCTTTTTCCCCATTATCTTCAGCAGTAGCAATATTGCTAAAATGTCCTATGCGCTGGTAATATAGACGCTGAAGCTTATCTGTAAGCTTTTTCATATTTTTGACATCCATGGCTTTTTCTAAATACACAGGTGTACCTTTCTTCTGAGCCATTGTCCAAGTCGATACACATAATAATGTAACCAAAAGTATCAATTTGTTCATTTTCTTAATTTTTTAAGGGTATTTAATGTTTAAAACATCAATTAATCTAAAAAAGTCAATAATAACCCAATTCCCTCTTCGCCTTACAAAACAATAAAAACCAATTATTTACAAAAGCAAAAGTTCCAAAATTATCTTTGACTATAAATTTAGTTAATTTTTTTTATTAATACGAATTATATATTCTAAAGTGATTTTAATCTTATCTAAAAATGAGAATTAATTATTCATTGTCCAATACTAATGATCCAATTTGTTAAACAACTCATTAAATTCTGTAAAACCTCCCGAACTTTTTGTAAAATTACTACCTTGATACATTAGATAAATCTTATTCTAAGTTAGAACAGATTTATGTTATCACTAAGATCATATAACATTCTTTGTTAGAAAAGTCTATTTTACTATTAACTCAACAATAGCTGTCAATATTATATGCACTATCAAGCCTTTGACAAACGCTTTCTCAATAACCTCAAACAAAAGCTTAATACAAGCAATCGTCGCTCTATATACCTAAATGCCATACCTAAACGATATCTCACACGTTTAGACCTAGCAGACTTAAACAATATAGAAAAAAACTTAGCAGATAAATTTATCAACCAGCTACTTAGCAATGCTAATTTCCAGTTCACTATTAGTCTAAACCAAAACCCTGCCAACGAAGTAGGTCAACAAAAACAAGATTTAGTTTTGCGTCGACTCAACTCTATGGTTATAGAAAATGATGATCATTATGCAGAACATGGCACCAAGACATTTGGCTTTGGCTATCCAATCATTCTGCGTAGGGACAAAAAAGATCCTTCTCGCATAATAAAAGCCCCTTTGATTGTTTGGTCTCTAGATATTGAACGTAACTTCAGGAAGGAAAACCAATGGGTCATCAAAAAATCTGAAGATTTTTCGGTTACTAGCAATTTAGTTTTGGCAACACACCTTTTTAATGATAATAAAACAAAATTAGTCCCTCTTTATGACCAACTCTTAGAGGATGACATCTTAGATAAGCAAGAATTGGCACATTTAGCATTTTTGCAAATGCAACAGCTTAGTCCCAATCTAGCAGAACGGACAGAAGAACTCTTCCATAAAGTACTAAACGCTAGTCCTCAATCACTAAAAAGTGATGAAGAAATAGAACAATTAGAACTAAAAACACCTGTTATTCTATGGTCTGGGGTGTTTGGCCTTTTCCGTTCTCAAAAAGAAAGTATTGTAAAAGACGTGACTGATTTTGAAAATCAGTTTGATCAAATAAAGGATTATTATACTCAACAAGCACAAGCCAAACAAAATAATCCAAAAGCTTTTCCCCACTTCATGAAACATACCTTTAGCTTGGTCGATACAGACCCTAGCCAACAGCATTTGTTACATGCTTTAGGACGTGGTGAAGATCTAATTATACAAGGCCCTCCTGGTACTGGAAAAAGTAGGACTCTTTCTAGTATTATTACCAACGCTATATCCAATGGTGGTCGATGTTTGGTAGTCTGTGAAAAAAAATCGGCTCTAGATGTATTGTACAACAATCTCCAAAAACTAGGACTTGACGAGTTGGCTGTTATTATAGAAGATGTATATAGAGATCGGTCTGCTGTAATCAACTCAGTAAGAGATCGCACTCAACAGGCTAGAGACCCCAATTATAAACCTTCAGCCAACTTTATTCGGCTCTTACAAAACACTGCTATGCAGGTTGGTCGTTTACAAGCATTCCACAAAAAATTGATGGAACCTGTTTGCGCAGATATGAACTGGAGTATGGTTGTTGCTCAGCTATTAGAGGCAAGCAAAAGTTACAAACCATCTGTCTTGGGGCAACATCTGAACCCTAGAAGCTTCAACTTCTCTACGGAAGAATATCTCAACATAACAAATATACTCAAAGAAGGTAAACCCTTGTTTGACAAATTAGGCTCACTTAGTCACCCACTCAATGCACTGAATGAGCGGTTCTTTAAGATCGCCAATGTAAGCCAAACAGAAGAAGAATTCAAAAAGATTTTAGATAAGATCGCCTATGCAGTAGAAGCTGCTCAACGTGATATTTTAACGAACCTTTTTGAGTATGAAAAGCAAATAGAAGACCATTATAGTAGTGTTTTTGCAGCCAAAAATCGCTTAGTTGATGAAATGACTGAAATCATTGAACTAGGTTTCAAGAAAAATAAATACTATTTCAACAAAACTGGTGGGTTCTATAGAGGTATGTTAGGCTCCATGAGCAGTAAGTACAAGGAACTTGATGAAGCTAAAGATAAGGTACTTAAAAAATATTTTGGTCTTCAACAACTACATACCAAATTTGGCTATTTCAAACATACATTTTTCAATATTAGTAGTCCTGATAATGTTATTTTTGAAGACTTGCTAGAGAATATAGAACGCTATCAAAGCGAAGTTTTTGCTTGGTATGATGACCGGACTATATCTATACAAACTTATGTAAATCAACTAAGTGAGCAACGGGTACATCCACATACCAATTTTAGTAAACAAACTAGAGATATTGTTCGCAATTTAGATGCTTTTGAGCGCAATTTTGCACAAAGCCAGCTATTCAAAGTCCAATTCAAATTTAGTTCTTCTGTTATTCGAAAACGATTGACACAGCTAGAGCAATTGGATGAAAACATAAAAAAACTGTTGCAAGACCTTCAAGAATTCAAGGACTATCATGCTCTTAAGTTCTTTTGGGTAAACCTTAATCCTCAACAGCAAGCAGCCTTTCATGCCTTAACTACAGCAAATCCTTCAGATTGGGAAAAAGCGTTTAGTAGTTGGTATTTGCATTGGATGTTGAGCAGTAAAGAAGATGAAAATGTACCTGACCAAGATTCGCATGGAAGTGTAGTCAAAACGTTTAAACGAGACTATGTCAAACTGCAAAAAATGCTAACAGAGCATACTTTACAATACTGGAGAACGAAGCAAACACAAGCTATTAGAGATTTTCATCAGAAAAAAGCTCCTTTAAAACTATTAGGGCTCTACAACAAACGTGGCAATGTTGGAGGACGTCAGACTCCCCTACGCAAGATTATAGAAACAGATAGCCAGTTGTTTAGTACATTTTTCCCTGTGTTGTTGGTGAGCCCTTCTGTATGCTCAGCCATACTCCCCCTACAACCAGATTTATTTGATGTGGTTATCTTCGATGAAGCTAGTCAACTTCGCTTAGAAGACAGTTTTCCTGCATTGATTAGAGGTCAACACAAAGTTGTTTCAGGAGACAGTCAGCAAATGCCTCCTACTGATTATTTCAATGAAAATAAAAGCACTAACTCTAGTCATCAAGACTATTTGATTGATGATGAGCAAATGACAGATTCTGATGTAATCAATGAGACTATCGCCTACCTGTCAAGTAGCGAATCTTTATTAGAATATACACAAGCAGAAGGCTCCTTTCAAGAAGAGTATTTGCAAGTACACTATCGTTCTAGACATCCATACTTGATCGATTTTTCTAATGCAGCATTCTATGGCAATCGCCTGACTCCAATGCCACCTGCTCAAGACTATACACCCATCGAATTTATACAGGTGGATGGTTTGTATCAGGATCATGTTAATAAAAAAGAAGCGGCACAAGTTATTCAACTACTGTTGGGCATTGCAGATAGTCATGGTGATCAGCCCTGCCCTTCTGTAGGGGTAGCCACTTTCAATTTGCATCAACGAAATTTAATCTTAGAAGAGCTTCAGAACAAAACCATAACAGATCCAGCTGCTGGAGATAAACTTCAAAAGCTTTTATCGCATGGTCTTTTTGTTAAGAATCTAGAAAACATACAAGGTGACGAACGTGACATCATCATTATTTCGACTACTTTTGGTCCAGATGAAAATGGTATTTTCCAACAAAAATTTGGTTCGCTCAATAAAGACAGAGGCTATCGATTGCTGAATGTGATTATCACTAGAGCTAAATACAAGGTTTGTATGCTTACCTCTATCCCTTCTCAAAATTTCTTGCAATATCGAAATGAGATTGATAAAAAAGGGAATACTGGAAAGGGTGTTCTTTATGCTTATTTGGCCTATGCTCAAGCCATTAGTAATGGCGATCACAGCACTCGAAGTTCTATATTAGAACTACTTTATTCTAATTGTGATAATAAGCCTCTAATGACTTTGTCTAGGAGCTGGCACGAAAACTTGTTTGAACGTCAAGTGCTAGAGGATTTGAAACAACATATTCCTTCAGGGCGTTTAGAAGAGAATTTTGAATATGCAGGCTTCCGAATCCCTGCTGTTATTAAATCTCCTGAAGGTAAACCCAAAGTAGCTATCTATTTTGATGTCTTTCATGTACATGCCTCTGAAGAAGCTTATGCTTGGGATTTATTTATAGAGAAACATTTAGAGGCTTTAGGTATCAAATGCGTGCGGGTTTGGTCACGCAATTGGTGGAGAGATAGCACAAAAGAGCGTCGCAGAGTATTGAACGAGATCAACTTAGCAACAACTATTTATTAGATCAGTTCTAACATCCTATTCTACAGTATCAATTCTCCCTTCTAAAGGGAGACTAAGAGGGATTTTCTATATCCTAATACATCAAACACAATGTCTAAACTCATAAAAAACTGGCAAAACCGAAAGCCCAAGCACTACAAACAGCACAAAAAGCTAATGCGTAAGCTAGGGCAGCACAAAGGCAAGCGCCTAGACCAGTATGCAGAAGAGTTGCACGAAAACACCTTCCAACAAATAGACTGCTTGGATTGTGCCAATTGCTGCACAAGTATCCCTCCTATTGTTACCAAAGGTGATGTGAGTCGTATTGCCAAACATTTGAGCATGAAGGTCTCCGATTTTGAGGAGCAATACTTGACCACTGATGAGGATAACGATACCGTTATGAATCAATCTCCTTGCCCATTTTTATTAGAAGATAATATGTGTTTTATTTACGAATTTCGCCCAAAAGCTTGTCGTCAATATCCACATACTGATAATTACGAGTTTTCTAAACACTTAAATTTACATGCTCAAAATGCGCTCTACTGCCCTGCCGTATTCCATATATTAGAGACCATGCAGCAAAATATACCCACATAAAAGATTCAACAATCACTATAAAGAACAATAACCAAAATGGATAAAAATGTATTAGTAATTGGAGCAACAGGAAAAACAGGAAGCCTTATTTGTAAGGAATTAGAGGCAAAAAAGATCAATTATACTGTTTTTGTAAGAAAACAGTCTGCTGGAAAACTAAGCACCAAGGGTGGAGTAATAAAACATGGAGATGTATTTAATGCTCAAGATGTCGAGAATGCGCTTCTAGATGATAATTTCACAGATGTAGTCATTGCTCTAGGAAGCGCAAAACTAAGGAATGCTACAATCCGTTCAAAAGGTACAGAGCATATTCTTAAAGCTATGCAAAAGGGGCAATCTAAAGCAAGTGTTCACGTCATTAGTGCCTTAGGTGTTGGAGATAGTTGGAAACAGCTCAAGTGGCATGCAAAACTGCTGTCCACGCTCCTACTAAGAAGTGTAATGAAAGATCATAGTGCTCAAGAAGATTTGGTACAGAATAGCATGTACCCTTATCACATTTTGAGACCTGTTGGCTTGAAAGATGGAGCCTCCAAAGGTGGAGTTCATGTACAAAATGAGGGTTTTCTGCCTAGCAATTATATCCAACGAGCAGATGTAGCTAAATATTTAGTAGATAGCCTTCTAGAAGGAAAAACTGGGGTTAGTGGTATTTGTGAGCAAAAGTAATAGTTATAAAAAAGGACAACTCTCTTACTGAAAGTTGTCCTTTATATTTTTATTATCAGCTCTAGTAATATAATCCACTACTAGAACGTCAGTATTTTCTTACGCTAAATCAATACCATCACACAAGTACACATCTTGTACAGAGTTGATGATTTCGATACCTTCTTTCAAAGGTTTTTGGAAAGCTTTGCGACCTAAGATCAAGCCCATACCACCAGCACGTTTGTAGATTACGGCTGTTTCTACAGCATCTTGCAAATCGTTACCACCAGAAGCTCCACCAGAGTTGATCAAACCACTGCGTCCCATGTAGCAGTTAGCTACTTGATAGCGACATAGATCGATAGGATGCTCTGTAGATAACTCAGAGTACATCTTGTCATGTGTTTTAGCAAAACCGATAGATTTGAATCCACCATTGTTTACAGGCAGTTTTTGCTTGATAATATCTGCTTGAATAGTTACTCCAATATGGTTAGCTTGACTCGTTAAATCTGCTGCTGCATGATAATCTACACCATCTTTTTTGAAGCTAGAGTTGCGAGTATAGCACCATAAGATTGTTGCCATTCCTAACTCGTGTGCATATTCAAACGCCTCTGCTACTTCTATAATTTGGCGAGAAGAGTTTTCTGAACCAAAATAAATAGTTGCACCTACTGCTACAGCACCCATTTCCCAAGCATTCTTGATGCTTCCAAACATGATTTGATCATATTTATTAGGGTAAGTCATCAACTCATTGTGATTGATTTTGACTACAAATGGTATTTTGTGTGCATACTTACGAGCCACAGCGCCCAACACACCATAAGTGCTAGCTACAGCATTACAACCAGCCTCTACAGCTAGTTTTACAATATTCTCAGGATCAAAATACATAGGATTAGGAGCAAAAGAAGCTCCTGCAGTATGCTCTAAACCTTGATCTACAGGCAATATAGAAATATATCCTGTGCCACCTAAACGTCCATTATCTGCCAAAGTTTGCAAACTACGCAAGGTTTGGTTATTTCGGTTAGATAATGACCAAATACGATCTACAAAATCAGGTGCAGGTGCATGTAATGCTGACTTGTCAAAAGTTTTACTTTGGTAAGTTAATAGGTTTTCGGATTTTTTTTCACCCAAAATGCCTTGGATCTTTTCTAAAGACATAACGTTTGTTTTGTATAGATAATAGCAGTGATTTTTTCTAAAAAATGGTCTAGAAAAACTTCACAGACTACTGATAGAATGATGAGTTAGAATATCAAGGCAAAAATAGAAAAATTATGCTAATAACATAGAGATTTAATCTTGCATTTAACATTAATAAATTCAGCATTTAACATTAAATTTCCTTATCCCTATTCTACACTTACACTATCTGCTGTTTCTACATCCAAAACTGGAGCATTTTGCTGGGCTTCTTCTCTTGTTGGAATGGCTTGCAAACCTGAATAATAGGTCATGTACCACTTGTTACCAACCAAAGAATAATAACGATCAATCAAAAAAGAATTGCTTACTAATAATTTTTCTTGAACAAAGTCTCCTTGATTCACCACTTTTCGTTCTAGTTCAGGATCATTATCAGGGTCTATAGGATTTTGCATAGACCAGTTCTCTTCTGTCCAAAAAAATCGCTCATCGCCTCCTTTTGGGTCTTTACCCATCATAGGAAATTCTATTCGTGTAAACTGAAAGAGACTGTCCTCATAAAACTTTTGATAGAAGGCATTAAAATCCTCATTTCCATTTTCATCTTTAGGCAATTCTCCATTAGTGTTTCCACATGCTACTAAAAACAGTCCTATAAATAGGCTAAAAATAATTTTGTACATAGATATACTGTGCTAATTTTTAAATAATCTAATCAAGTAAAATAACTCCAAAAGTTCAGAAGGTTACAAAACTATATAGACATTTTAAAATTCGCAATTAAACAATTCAAAATTTACAGAAATTATTTCCATCCCTTTTCAGCTACCTCATCTACTGACTTCATAACCTTGTTGGTCAATTGTTGTTTGTAGTCAGCTAATTGCTGAGCAACTCCATCATCGAAGGTGCTTATGATCGATGCTGCCAAGATTCCTGCATTTTTACCACCATCTAGAGCCACTGTTGCCACTGGGATACCTCCTGGCATTTGCAATATAGAAAGTACAGAATCCCATCCATCTATAGAATTTCTAGATTTCACAGGTACTCCAACTACAGGTAAGGTTGTCAAAGATGCAACCATACCAGGTAAATGTGCAGCACCACCAGCACCAGCTACAATCACCTTCAAACCTCTATCTCTAGCAGATGTAGCATAATCGATCATGCGTTGAGGAGTGCGATGAGCAGAGACGATAGTCAACTCGAAAGGAATACCCATTTCTTCCAAAAACGCTGCTGCTGGGCGCATAACAGGCAAATCAGATTGGCTTCCCATAATAATTCCAACTAAAGGTTTCATGTTAGATGTTAGTATTTAGACTGTTAGATGTTAGTATTTAGACTGTTAGATGTTAGTATTTAGACTGTTAGATGTTAGTATTTAGATTGCTAGATGTTAGTATTTAGACTGTTAGATGTTAGTATTTAGATTGCTAGATGTTAGTATTTAGATTGCTAGATGTTAGTATTTAGACTGCTAGATGTTAGTATTTAGACTGCTAGATGTTAGTATTTAGACTGTTAGCTATTAGTATTTAGACTGTTAGCTATTAGTATTTAGACTGTTAGCTATTAGTATTTAGACTGT
>JAAEPD010000404.1 GCA_024222455.1 Aureispira sp. | reverse complement strand
TGTAATTTTTCATCTTGCTAAGATAACCATTTGCAAGGACTTAAGTCTTTTCCGTCTGAAGACGGAGGATTTAAACCATTTAGAGGACATTAAAAAATACCTACGTATCCTAAAATGCCCATTAATATAAAAACAGAAAACAACACAACTCCATAGACAGCAAACATAGCTGGCACTTCTGGATCTTGATAATCATTAACCCCAGCTATCTTATCAAAAATCTTATAAGCTTTTGAAAAGTCTTTGTCTGCTACATAATAGACAAATTGAGGGCTACTTGGCAAAACCATATGATCCAAATTCTCTTCTGATCTAAAAAATATATCCTGAGCCGTCAACTCACGCTCAAACACTAATCTGCTCAAATCTTGATAATAAAACCTAAATCTATTACTATGTGTCATCTCTAATATTTTTGAATTGAATAAAATATAGAAGATTTAATTTCTTAAAAATTGTAGCCCTCTACTTGTTGTCAAAGGATTTATACTCCTATATTAACAGCATATATGGTAAAGAATAGTACTGCCAATACAACTACAGACAGAACTATCTGATTGGCTTTGACCAATGATGTATTTTCTACATTGGCATATCTACTTTCCTTGGGTATTTGATTAAAAATTTCTGAGGCTGTGGAATAATCTTCATCCGAAACGGAGTACACAACTTGAGCATTTGTAGACCAAGCCATATGGTCCAAAGTCTCTTGTGTTCTAAAAAATATTTTTTTTGTATTCAATTCTTTCTCAAAAGTCATTCTATTCAAATCGCTATGATTGAATCTAAATTTATTCTCATCTACCATTTTTCACTATTTTGAGGTTGGGTAAAATATAGGAGGAGGCTATTGCCCCCTCCTATCACTAGTATGAGTATTAGAATTAGTTTACTCTTGAACTTTCATGTTAAGTCCTAAATCTTTAGCAGCTTTTATGGTCATGATATCCATAAGATTCAAAGCATTTGAGTTGCTACCATTTCCTCCTCCAGTTTGGATTTGAGGGACTAAAGCACCATTATAGTTTTGGAAAGCTTGAGCCCAATTCTCCTGCACTTTGATGTAAGCATCTAGTTTTTTCTCTAAAGCACCATCAGCAGTCATTACCGCTTTTTTCTGATAAGCCTCAGCATCTGCCAACTCTTTGATACGCTGAGCCTCTAATCTTGCAGTTTTTAGGGCAAGAGCCTCTTCTGCCATTTTTTTCTCAGCTACAGCCAATCTAGTTTCAGCTTGTACTACTTCTTGAGTTTGAATTTGCTTCTCTTGATACTCAATTTCTACTAGTTTACGCTTACCCTCAGCTTCTGCTGTTGAAGCCTCTTGCTGAGCAGTGATCAAGTTTTGCTTAGAGATAGACTCTCTAGTACTTGCTTCAATTTTTTTAGCCAATTTAGCATCAATTTGCTTCTCATAATCAATGTCATCAATAGTTGCTGTAGCTAGTAAGATATTAAACTGCTGTATGTCGCTTACACTACGCTTATATTGGCCATTCTCATCTTTACGTTTTACACGAATGTACATACGCTCTGTCTCACGAGTAGTACTATCCATTTTGTTCTCTACAATCTGATCTATTAAGTATTGACCATGCTCCAATTGATCTTGGAAATCTTGAGAGAACTCTGACATACCACCACTATAGTGTGTCTCCGACTCCATCAACTGTGCTGTAAATTTCAAGCACTCTGCAGTATATCTACTCAAGGCTGTTTCTGCCAATTTTAAGTAAGATTTATACTCATTGTGGATATGCAACATATCCTCATTATTGCGAGGCAATCTCCAACGTACAGTAGCTTGAGCACTCGCTCTTGCTGCATCATTAAAACGTATTTCGCAAGGCCCATTTCGTACTGAAATCTCTGATTTTAAGTCGATGTCATCCTCTGCAAATACTACCGTGATAACATCAGGATAAGTATGTATTTGAGAAAGAGGTCCGGCCCAATAAATCCCAGGCTCAAATCGTACTGACAGCTTACCTGTCACTGTTTGGACCACCTGTCGGTTACCTGCTGTGTTATTAGAAAAAGGGTTAAGCATTGATAGAAAAATGATACTTGTAATAGTGGCTCCTATTCCTATCAATAATTTTTTGCTTGGCATTTTCATTTTTATATTCATTATATATGTTTCACTTTTATTTTTAGGTTATTTTAAATTATTAGTTCTGTGGTTTTAGTTCTTGAAAATTTTCAATCACTTACGAAAAGACTTTGAACTAATGCTAAATCCGCTTAAATCCATTACTGAGGTATGAGCAATACTCCTTATATTTTTCTCCTCCTAGATACAATCTGACAGCTATATTAGAAAACCATCCTGCAATTGGAATACTAAATAATAGGCTACTAATAAATAACATATTCATATCTAGATCTGTGCTCAAAAACTCAGTCGCCAACTCTCGGAAGCCCATTGCAATAAGTGCTGTAAACAGAAAAATCACAGGTAAAAACCACATCCAAATTCTACTGTTGATCCGATTAAACTGTTTTTCCTTTTTAGGCTCCATGATAACTTTGTTTTTATTTTTGATTTCAAAACTTTCACCTTTAATAGTATTACTCACATAACAGCAAAAAAATATAGAAAAGTTCCTGCTTGAGAAATTTTTCTATACTTTTTATTTTTCGCCAAAACCAAACTTAGAGTATACTTACATTTATACCCTTACCCTACCCAGTCTATAACTTGTTGACAAGTAGCCTCTATATTTTTCATAATTGGTACATTAGGATTATCCTGGGTCAATCTTCTCTTTATATATCGAGCATTTGTAAATCCATTTTGGATACCTACAACCATATTACAATCCAACTGAGTTTGTTTTGCTTTCCATTCGCCCAACTCAAACCGAGTAGTCTGAGCATAAGCTCTATCAGGATAATGAACTTCCTCTTTAGCAAGGAAAAACAAGACTACTCCATTCTGCGCAGCTTGATTCAAGAAATGAGTTTCCCAATCGACCTGCTCTCCATAAACGAAGGTACCGTCTAAATACTCCTTACGAGGAGAGGCTATATTTATATGTGGGGCATGCAACTGTAAATAGGTAATTGCTTCTCTTTGCCAATCGGGTGCGCCTTGGATTGGCCCAGCCAAAAATACTATGGGTCCTTCTATACTTTGAGGATAATTAGGTGGAAAGATGACTTGTCCTTTTCTCATATAATTAGATTTTTTTTAAAATTCGGTGTGTTTTTTGTGTTGCTACTAACTTATATATAGTACCTGACATACTAAATTAGTTCAACTAGAGTTAATAATACTATTATAAAATACTCAATCCTAAAATACATATATATAGACAACACAATTACTTTTTTACAAATTTACTAACATATCCTCTGTACTATGCTACGTAATTGTCTGCTATATTTACTTTGCTTTCCTCTATTAGGATTTGCTCAAGATTCTAAAGAATCTATCTTTTCTCAATCTCCTAAAGAGCTAAACTTAGATGCTCCTAAGTCTTCTCATATCAGGGAATACTATTATAATTACTTAAACAACTATGGGCAAGATCAAATACTTGGTGCTTGTGAGGCAGCTCTAGAAGCATATGGAGAAGAGAATGAAGAATATGCTACAAAACTACTCAACCTGTTGGCTCGAAACTATCAGCTAACCTACCAACTTGACGAGGCCAAGACCTACTACAAACGTGTTTTGGAGACAGAGTTCAAAAAAGATTATTATGCTGAAGGCACTATAGCCAGTAGAGAAAAATTAGTTGCATTGGCAGGAATGCGAGAAGTAGCTATGTTAGAAAAAGACTATTCTACAGCACTGGGTTATCATCAACAATATACCCAAAACTTATATGCAGAATATAAGGAACTGTATTTGCGAAATCAGTCTAGAAATGATAAATTCTTAGCCCTCTGCTATCAAAAAATGGGAAAATCAGAAAAGGCCATTGAAACCTTAATACCATATGCTTTTGGAAAGGGAGTTCATGCAGGTGGTGGTTTAGACAAACAAATGGTTGATCAGTTAGCAGAACTGCTTTTGACTAAATATCCAAAAAAAGCTTTAAGAAAGCTCTTGCCTATTATTCATACCGAAATATATGGCGAGACCACTAAAAACGAGGTGCGTTTCTATTTAAAAATGTTTGATAATAAAATTTATTTCCCACAAGATACATATCAGTATCATACCAAGATAAAGGAAGGCCAAGCTATAGAAGGCCAAGCAGTTGCACATTATCAACGAAAACTATGCAACTCCTATTTCTTCCAACGTCTAGTCAGTCTCTTGTAGCTTGCTATTAACATCTTGCATAATTGCTCCAGTTTTAGAGATCAAGAGATTGGTGCAAAGCAAAGCATTATCTATATCAAAATCCTCTTCTTTCAAATTACAGTCTATCAAATCTTGTAGTAGACCATCTAAAGTTTGCCAATGTTCCCACATAAACCGGTAAGTGGCATCGTCATGTTTGGTTAGGAGCATAGCAGGTGCTCCAAATCTAAATTTAATACCTGCTATATCCTCGATACTATTCGCTATTTGCTCAGCATAATCAAATGCTCCATTTGTCTTTTTTCGGATAGTTAGAATAGTCTGTAGTACCCAACAAGAAGTGCTCAAATCACCTAAGTTGTAACCATAATTGTGTATCCAAGTTTCAGGATCATCAGGCTCAATTATCTCCTTCAGATGTCTTACAAAAGCAGAGCACCACAAGAAATAATCGTTAGGATACTTAGGTAGGGTCAAAGGAGGTAACCCCCAATTGGTATAAAGATGATTGGCATACTGGATATTCTGAATATAATTCTTTCCTACTTTTTGTAATTGCCCAAACATTTCATCACGCAATTCAGGCACTCCATCTGTTGTTACTTCTGCCAATTGGCTGACCAACAATACTCTATTAAAATAGGTGCCTGCTTGAACAGGTAAATAACTCGCCAAAAATAAATCTTTCATCAATTTTTTAATTTTAATAAGCAATAATTATACATAAATCTGCTTAAATAAATATATAATACCCCCATAAAAATTTAATAATTAGTCACATTTTGCAGTTTTGCATGATTTCTGTGGCTAATCACAAAATCGGTAGTCATTTCGTTATATTTAGAATAGGCTCTTAGAGTATGTTTAATACTCTACTCTTACATCCATCCATTGAAATACACGCTATGAAATCATTATTTACACTCAGCCTTTTATTTCTTTTTGGTCAAGTTGCTTATGCTCAACCTCCAGAACCAATTGTAGTTCACGAAAACGATTCTATTCGGTTAGAATATACTTTAGTTAATGCGAATGACAGTACCTATTCCAAAAAAATGTTCAAACACAACATTCTAATTGAATCACTTTTTTTGAGAGATCGAAAGCGTGTAAATGAGTATACAGAATATTATGATAACGGTAATATATTGGGAGAGGGCCGCTTTGATAGTTTAGGCAAATATACTAGCACATGGAAACGCTATTACAAAGATAAGCAACTCGCCAATGAACGAAATTATAGCAATGGTGGCCTAAAAGGCAACTCTATTTTTTATTACAAGAATGGGAATAAAAAAGCTGAAGGTCAATACGACCACGAGCTCTATGAGCTCCATGTATTAGGGCATAGTATGGATAATTTAGTAGAATCTAAAATAGGTTTGTGGACTTACTATCATCCTAGTGGGGCAAAGGCCTCTGAAGGGAATTATTGGTTTGACGAGATCCTTTTGCAGAGCCCTGAAGCACGCCTAGAAGAAGCTGAAGACATAGAGTTTGGAGACCTGACACGCCCTTGGAAAGTCGATTTAAAACATGGTGTATGGCAATACTGGGACAATAACGGTAAATTGATAAAAGAAGAAACTTATGACAAAGGAGAATTGCTAGAAATCCACAAAGATTTCATCCCCAAAAAGAAAAAAGGCCGCTCCTCTGCAAAGAGTAAACGACCTTAGGAAAAATTATAATTTTCAAACTATCCTCCATATACCTTAGAAAACTGCTCTCTAGTCATATTTTGGAAGCGCTTAGGAATTCCTACCTGAATAGTTTGGTCTGCAACCACCAATTCTTGGCCTAACTGTTCTATATAAACACCTGTGCGTACACTCCATCGCCCACCCCATTTGCTAGGATACAATTTTTTAGCTCTACATTCTTCTGCATTAGGCATAGGCATTTCTTTAAACGTAAAGTTTTTACGAACACCTGGTGTTAGTTTATAAGCCAGTTGAGTTTCCCTAGATAGCGGTTTCCCATCATACATAAGTTCAAGCCACAAGGCATCTATCTTGATCCTATCGTAATTCTTATGATGAGGACGATCCAACACAACGGTTACATCCATTACATCTATAGCCCCTTTGCCTGCTCCAGGTGTATCATTTCCGATGGTATAAGCCTTTTTGTTGAACTGTATTGCAGCCTTAGCTACATCGACACTAACCGATTTTACCTTATTTTTAGGATCAACCTTAGGTTTTTTGACCTCAATTGGCACTATGTGTTCTTTATCCTTCGTTTCTCCTTCTATATCCATTCGAGCAACAAACTCCCATTTAGCCTGACTAGAATCTTCATATCCACTTGCAGGCAACTCAAACATAAAGTGTTTGCTCCATTCACCGTTAGCTACCTCTCCATTGTATTTTCTACCATCTACTGCTTTACCATTGCAACGCACAAATACATAAATATTACCTGTTGGGAATCGTCGATCACCTTTTATTGTCAAAGTAGCTCCCACCTCTTGGCCTAGGTAGAATTTATCTTTATCTGGTTTTAATTCAAAAGAACTAATCTCTACCTCTATCTGATTAATAACACCTCTAGCACCTTCTTTGTCTTTTTTGACATAAATCATTTCCCAAGCCTTCTTCACCAAAGGTTTCTTTTTCACATACTCTTGCAAAATAACTCTACGCAAAGTTTTGGTCGGAACATCCTTGATTGCTTTAAATACTTCAGGGTCCTTTTTAGCTTCCTCTACAGCACTTTTGACTGCTGCTTTGTACATATCATCACGAGCAGCATCCTCCTGCATTTCGTTCAAGTAAGTTGCAGCATGTAGTGGATCAAAATACATTTTTGCTCCAGCTTCCATCACTCGAGCACAATCTCCTATAAACTCTTCAATAGCACCAATAATATCATCTATAACCTCAGAGGCCTTTTCTAATGCGTCCTCTAGCATTTTCACAAAATCTTCAATAGGTTTTATAAACTCCTTCATATCCTCCCCCATACCAATACCTAACTCCCCTGTCATACCCTCCTTACTAGAATAGCCTGGCACCGTAAAAGCCAACAAACTATACTCTCTGGTCTCTATTCTGTACTCCAAACTTTCTTTACTCCCTCCACAAAACTCCCAAATATCACACACCCATTCTGAAGCTTTGACAAAAGCGCCAAATTGCATGTTCAAAGACCCATTTATTCCATCAAAAGAGAGAGTCGGTTCATTTTTAGCAATTTCCAAATGCCCACCTGTTTCAGCATGTGCTATAATACTTGCATCGCCACCAACTTCTACTATTGCAAAATCACCATATAACGTAGCTGTTCCAGTACCAGTCATTTCACCACCTATCCCCATGGTTATAGTTCCATCCTTAAAACTGCCTCCAAGTTTTTGTTTTATGGCAGCCTCTAAGTTGAATCCAAACTTAAGTTTCAACCAAGGGAATACTAAGGGGATACCAGGCGTCTCAAAATCCACAATCTCCCAAGAGCGACCAAAAGCAGCTTCAATCCCCTCTGCATTGGCACTAAGCGCAACAGAATAATCATCTCCTAGATCCTGCTCTATTTCTCCTTTTAGACCTTCCTCTTTATTATATTCTACATTGACTTTCGTGCCCTTCTTGGTTTCTATATCAACGCCTCCTCCATCACTACTCATACTCACATCCAAGCTAGTCTTTTTGTCTTCATCGTTTCTATCCTCGTCTTCATAACCTATATGGTGTGTCAGGCTACTCTCCTCTTCTTTCTGTTTTTCCTCCAACTGATGTTGATAAACCCTATGTGCCTTTATTGCTAACTTCCCAATTGTTTTGATTCTTTCTACATATTGCTTAGTTTTAGGGTCATTAGCTAAGGATTCATTTTCTTCTGCTTTTTTGACATAAGCCCTAGCTAGTTTAGCTAATTTTATAACTTGTTGAGTTTGTTCAGATGTTAGCATATTTATTTTATTTGAGAGTGACTATTTTTCATTCTACTAAAATACATATTTTAATACTACATTATTCATATTTTTTATGAATGACCTATATAAACTCATGAATGGTCAGTTTTTATAAATAACGAACATTTTTAATACCTAAATACACCTTAATTATATGGAACTTAGAAAAACAGAACTTTACGATGCTTTTGGTGAATTTTTATATGCCATTGCAATGGTTGATGGCGAAGTACAAGAAGCTGAAGTAAAAAAAATAGAGGAACTCCTTACTAATCATGAAGGAGGAGAAGAAATCCAATGGTCTTTTAAGTACGAAAAACAAAAAGGCAAATCAGTAGAAGAAGCCTTCAAAAAGGCTATTGATATTTGCAAATACTATGGTCCTTCTCCAGACTACCCTTTCTTGATAGAAACTGTACGTAAGGTAGCTGAAGCTAGTAATGGACTTGATGCTCAAGAAAAAGAATTGATCGCTCGTTTAGAGAAAGAGATCACCGAATTTTATGATATAGATAGAGAAGAATAATGCTTTTCTACATCCAACAACCCTTCCATTTAGAACTGCCTAAACTGGAGGGGACTTGGCATATCTTAGCCACCAATTTCCCTATGTGGCTCAAGGGCAACAGAACACAGCCTACCCTCAACTACAGCAGCACCACACACAAAGGCCAAAAAGTCCTACTCGATCAAGTCAAATTCTTGAAAAATGGCAAACCTAAAACCATCACTGGTTACGACTATTTTGAAGATACTAGCCACACTAAATTCACTTGGCAAGGCAAGGGACTCCTGTCTCTATTCAAAAGCCGATGGCATATAGCGCTCATGAGCAAAAACCACGAATGGGCAGTCATTATATTCCAAAAAACACTTTTCACACCTGCGGGCATAGACATCATCTCCAAATCGCCTGATTTAGATGCTAGATTGTTGAATAAGATTATTGATTTAATAGTGCGTAAAGGTTGGTTAAAGGATAGTACTGACCTGCCTATTCTTTCTCAGTCTGAATAAACCCTTTGTCACTCAGAGGTGATTCAATACCACCGATGAGTCTAAGACTACTCTCCATTCTGTGGTAACCTAATTACCCCAAAGACTCGCCATATACACTAACTAAGAACACTAAACTATTAAACATCCAAAAATTACACGTTCATGCCCCAAAAGATAGCGTTCGTTAACTCAACTAACCGATTCGTGCATTTCGCTTGAAAAAGACTTTCAATACCATTATCTTAGTTTTCTAATCTTACATACCTTAAACAATATCATCCCATGAGAATATTAATAACTCTATTGAAAACTTCGGAAAAGTCATTTAATAGTTTTAAATAAAGTTTGAATCTCCTCTGGGGAGAGGTTTTGTTCCTTAAAGAAGCGTAAGATAGATTCGTAACTATGCAGTTTTTGAAGCCCTTTAAGGAAGAAATATCGG
>JAAEPD010000403.1 GCA_024222455.1 Aureispira sp. | reverse complement strand
TATTCATAGAAATTTTTCAGCGCTTTCAGAGCTCTTAATTCAGGCCACTTTTCCTCTGCTATTTTTATGAAATCTTTCTTCTCCATAATTGATTTTTTTCAACAAGTTAGCCTTTCCTTCCGAAACTTTGAAATACACCCTATGAGTTTGTCATTAGTCATGGAACAATGTCTGGTTATATATACGAAACAACTATTACGGTCAAAGGAGGAGAGGTAGTCAAAAGAGCTTTTGATGAGCAACAACCAGCACACCGCACAGATATAAAGGAAGCACCTACCAAATGGGTAGAAACAGGTGATGATATAGGTAAGCATAGAGAGGGAGCAAATATAGTCACAATGGATGATATTTATACTTATGCTAAAAGCCTTGTAAGAACTATACCAAAGGAACTATCAAGCCTAGATGCTGACGATCGAACACCAATTAAAATGCCTGAATTGATAGTATATTTTGTAATTGCTAAAAATGGATTGATTGGGACTGCAGGAAGTCGTCCTAAGGGTTGTATGGACGATTGTTTTAGTGGGTATGGAATCAAAAGTCTTAGATGGTTGAGCCAGATTGAATTCGATCATTATACAAAAGTACAAGAACTAGAGTCTACCCTAATGAAAGAACACAGCTCAACTTACATCAAAAGCTTAGAGTTGTGGGAAACACAAAAAGCAGTACACAATAACTCTTATAAATTTAGTCTAGTATGGGGCTCTTTTTCGGGATATAGCAATACTACAACCATTACGGTAAAGAATGGAGAGATTGTGAAAAGAGCTTATAAAGAACATATCCCTAAACATATTAGAGAAGGGCGAAAACCTGAAAAATGGGTGGAAAAAGGAAAGAATATTGGCAAGCATGCAGAAGGAGGAAACACTGTAGTTGCTTTAGATCATATTTACAGTTATGCAGAATGTCTGCTTAGGGGAGTTAAGGGACCTCAATCTAGGGAAATAGAGATAGATGGAGAAAAAGCCATAGTCAGAAATCTTACGAAGAAGGTCTATTTTTCTGCAGATAACAATGGCTTAATCTCTACAATAGGTAGCACTCTAGAAGGTTGTATGGACGATTGCTTTAGTGGCTATACGATAAGAGATATTAAATGGTTAGATTAAAAGAGGTGCAGGAACCAATTAAAAGGTATTTGAAGCACAGGAAAGAAATAGAATAAATGTAAGAATATTAGAAATATTGCAGTGTGGATGAATAAAAAAATAAAGCTACTAAAGGTTATGTAAGTAATTATAGTAGATGATAAATTGTTCTTTTTTATTTAGCCCTTCGTTAGACAACCTACCTTAATAGCTAAGGCTATTAGGCAGAACATCTACCTTGTCTAATCAAAAAATTACGGCTTTATCTCTATACAAAATTTACTTACATAACCTTTA
>JAAEPD010000402.1 GCA_024222455.1 Aureispira sp. | reverse complement strand
CCGATATTTCTTCCTTAAAGGGCTTCAAAAGCTTTATAATTACGAATCTATGTTACGTTTTTTTAAAGAACAAAACCTTTCTCCAGAGGAGATTCAGACATTATTTAAAACTATTAAATGACTTTTCCGAAGTTTTCAAAAATGTTCAAGCTGCTCAAGCTAAAGATGATAAGACTCGAAAGGCTATTGTTGAAAAACAAAATAAATTGAGTTTAGAATTAGATGAATTCTTAAGTCTATTAAAAGACAAATACCCTAAATATCATACACTCAAGTATGAAAATATTACGGCTAAGGCCGAAGAAATACAAGCACTACTAGATGATAAAACCACTTTGTTAGAGTATTTTGTAGCGGATTCAGCTAGTTATCTTTTTGCCTTAAGTAAGGCAAAAGTTAATCTGTATAAAATTCCTATTACTAGAAAAAAAATACAAAAAGAGGTTCGGAATTTTAGAAAAGCCCTAACAAATTATCAATTTATTTTAAACAAGCAAGACAAGGCTTTTGCCTTATTTACAGACAAAGCCTATTGGTTTTATGAAAACTTCCTAAAACGTGCTTTAGCAGAATGTCAAGCTGAAAATTTGATAATTGTAGCAGATGCTGAATTGGGGTATTTGCCTTTTGAAACCTTTTTGACAAAAGAGGTTAAATCACAAAAAGTAGATTACAAAAATTTAGCTTATCTTATCAATGATTACAAGATAAGTTATAATTATTCTGCTACACTTTGGAAAGAAAATTTGAATAGCCCTAAACCCATCAATAACTCCCAAGTATTAGCTTGTGCAGCATCTTATGGAAGGCCAGATTCTAATCTATTGAATATTCGAAAGCCTAATATATTTAAGAATAGAGCGCACTTGAAGCCCTTGCCAGCAGCACAAACAGAAATAACTGCTTTATCCAAACACTTTCAAGGTGACTTTTTGTATGGAGACTCTACCAATGAGGCCTTTTTTAAAGAAAATGCGCAAGACTATGGTGTTATACATTTAGCTATGCATGGAATCGTGCACAATCGAGTTCCTATGCTATCAAGCTTAGCATTTACAGAAAATAGAGACAGTTTAGAGGACAATTTTTTGCAAGCTTACGAAATTTCTAAACTCCAGCTTAATGCAGATTTAGTAGTTCTTTCAGCTTGCGAAACCGGCTATGGTAAGTTTGAACAAGGAGAAGGGGTAGTCTCTTTGGCTCGTTCATTTATGTATGCAGGGGTGCCTTCTTTGGTAGTGTCGTTGTGGCAAGTTAACGATAACTCCACTGCTCGAATCATGAAGGACTTGTATACTTATTTGGCTGAAGGTATGTCAAAAGATGAGGCACTTAGACAAGCTAAACTCAATTATATCAAAAATGCTAAAGGCACAATTGCACATCCTGCTTTTTGGTCGCCTTTTGTCCAGTTAGGGGACAACAGACCAATGACTATTGCAACTAAAGGAAACAATTATATTACATGGATTGGAGGAAGTTTAGGTCTATTGGTATTTCTGTTGGGAACAGCAAGAATAGGCAGAAAAGCAGAGTTATGGTAAGTTTATATCTAGAGAAGCCACCAATGTTTTTAAATTTTATAGTATATTTATAATGAACGACTTCTATATATATCACTCATAAATATTTAACTGTATGGAGTTTACTCTAAAAACAAAGATACCTGCTTTCGCCAAAGATATTTACACAGCTTGGTTGAGCACTCAAGGGCATACCGATATGACTGGTGGGGCTGCTACTGCTAGCGATCAAGTTGGTTCTAATTTTACAGCTTGGGATGGATATATCAGTGGACAAAATCTAGAGTTAGAAGCCAACAAAAAAATAGTACAAACATGGGGAACTTCTGAATTTTCAGAGAATGAAGAGGATTCTAGGGTAGAACTCTTATTAGAAGAAGAGGAAGGCGAAACTAAATTGACTCTTATCCATAGCGACTTACCTGCACATGGCGAGCAATATATACAAGGGTGGGAGGATCATTATTTTCAGCCAATGAAAAGCTATTTTAAATAGCTGTATGAGATGTTGTTTTGTAAGCGATTTAGAGGCTACTGAAAAAAATATAAAAAGAAGTGCGAAGGAAAATGAAAAAAAAATCGTCTATTCTTAAGACTAAGCATATGATGCTAAATGAGGCATCTTTACAATAGACTTGTTGCAAGAAGTCTAATATACTTATCAGGAATATTTATACACAAACAAAGAGGTTCAGTATTCCTAGAAGAGTAATTAAAATATCAAAAGTGTGCATTTTCAAGATATTTATACTCAACATAAAAATCTAGTATACAACCTTGCTCTTCAGTATACCCAAAACAAGGAGGATGCAGAGGAGATAGCACAAGATGTATTTATAGCTGTGTATGATAAATTGAACACTTTCAAGGCGCAGTCTAAACTTCAAACCTGGGTATATCGAATTACCATCAACAAGTCCTTAGATTTTATGAAAGCCAAAAAAAGGAGGAAGCGTAGCTTCTTTTTCTCCACTATTCAAATTGATGATGTAGATAAAAACATCACCTTACCAGATTTTAATCATCCAGGTGTTTTATTAGAACAGAAAGAAGAGATAGCTCGAATCTTTAGAGGAATAAACCAATTGGCTGAAAGACAAAAAACAGTAATTATTCTACTGAAAATAGAGCAGAAGACACAGGCTGAAACGGCAGCTATCATGGAGCTTTCTACTAAGGCTGTAGAGTCCTTGTACCAAAGAGCCAAGAAAAAATTAGAAAAGATTTTGAAATGAAACGAAGGATGATGAAAGAAAGATCGTCCAATATATTAGTGGATACTTTTTAGGAGCTAAAAACCACAAGCTATTATAATACATTAGTTCGTGAAGTTTTTCTAATTAATTGATAATCAAAATGATGTATAATTTTGCCAATATTTAATTAATGCCTGGTTATCAGTTGATTATAAAAATTTACTGCTATTTTTAGCTTGGTAAAGTTAAAAATGCACGAACTATTAATAATAATAACAACAATGGATAAAAAACTAGACATCCTTAAGAATATTCAAGAAGTAGAAGCACCAGATCAGTTATACGATAAGGTCTTATCTAGAATTCAAAACAGGAAGCCAAACATCATTTCTTTGAGGTGGGCAAGTACAGCTGTTGCAGTAGTCATGCTATTTATAGCCTTAGATATTTATGCCATTTACCATATTAATAAAGATGCTAATCAAGACGAGATTACAGCAATAGCACCTGTTCAAGACAATCAGTTGTATTATGAGTAAAAATAAATTTTATACCCTTTTTATAATAGGATTAATTATATCCAACATCATCTTGCTTGGGTTTATGCTAATGGCACCACCGCCACCACCTAAAAAGCAAGATCGGAAAAAAATTGTGATAGAACGATTGAATTTTGATGAGCAACAAGTAGAAGCTTATAAAGGTTTGATAAAAGTGCATAGAACAGATGTAGAGTCTAGAGAAGAAGGTTTGCGAATAGCTAAGGAGGCTTTGTATGCACAGTTGCCTTTGGCACCAGAAGATAGCCAAAAGGATTCCTTGTTGACCACAATTACAACACTTCAAGCAGAGATAGAGGCCATTCATTACAACCATTTTGCAGACATCAAAAACCTTTGCACAGAAGCCCAATTGAAAGATTTTGAAGCCTTAGCCAAAGATTTAGCTAAGATATTTGCACCAAAAGGAGCTAAGAAAAAATGACCAAAACTCAAGTCCATACAAATTTAATGAAAAGCTTAGCCACCTCTATTGGGTTATGTTTAGCCTTGCTATACAATACATTAGATTTGACTGCTCAACAGCAAATTAGCTTTGTTCCAAAGTTATACAATCAACCCATTATAGTAGGCCATAAGTATTTTTTGGAGCAGCAAAAAGATAGTGTGCAAATAGATAAACTACAATTCTATATTGCTAATATTTATTTTTATTTGGATGCTACAGAAGTTCATGAAGTAGCACAAAAACACTTTTTGATAGATATAGAGAATACAAGCTCCTTAGAACTTAATTGTAATCTAGAAGAAGGTATCAATTACAATAAAATAAAGTTTGATTTAGGTATAGATAGCACCACCAATGTTTCGGGGGCAATGGGAGGTGATTTAGACCCCACCAATGGTATGTATTGGACTTGGCAAAGCGGTTATATCAATTTTAAGCTAGAAGGAAGTAGCCCCCTTTGCCCAGCTCGAAAAAATGAATTCCAGTTCCATATAGGAGGCTATCAAGCACCTTATAATCCCTTGCAAACAATAGAATTAGCACTAACAAAAGGGAATTTATCCATAGATGTTAATATAGAGCAGTTACTTGATCAAGTTGACTTAACTCAAACCTATAAGATCATGAGCCCTAATGCAGAAGCAGTAGCTACTTCACAACTATTCTTACAACTATTTCAACAGTCTAAATGAGTTTAAAATATTCTATATTGGTATTGATTAGTCTTGGCTGTATGGGGTTTTACACCATAGAGTTAAAGCTGTTTGACTATCCAGAATATTTTCCTGTACCAGAATATAATTTTGATGAAAATCCATTGGAAGAAGCTAAAGTGGAGTTAGGCAGAGCCTTGTTTTATGACCCCATTTTATCTAAAGACAACACCATTTCTTGTGCCTCTTGCCATTCTCCTTACAATGCCTTTGCCCACACTGACCATGATTTGAGTCATGGAATTAATGACGAAATAGGAACTCGAAATGCACCTGCTTTATTCAATCTAGCTTGGCAAAAAAGCTTTATGTGGGATGGAGCTATCAATCATTTAGATGTACAGGCTTTAGCACCTATAAGTCATCCAGCAGAGATGGGGGAGAGTATAGCCAATGTGGTGAACAAGCTCCAAAATAGTGCTTTATACCGCAAGATGTTTTTTGAGGCTTATGGAGATAGTTTAGCAACAGGAGAATATACACTAAAAGCTTTGTCACAGTTTCAGTTGACCCTAGTTTCTAGCAATTCTAAATACGATAAAGTAAAAGTAGGAAAGGATAGTTTTACTGTACAAGAGCAAGCTGGATATACATTGTTTATCAAAAATTGTAATTCCTGCCATACAGAGCCATTATTTTCAAACTATAGTTTTGCCAATAATGGTTTGTCTATAGATACTACATTGAATGATTATGGCAAATGGGGAATCAGCAAGCAATCTAAAGATAGTCTATTATTCAAGATACCATCTTTACGCAACTTGAGCTATACCTACCCTTATATGCACGATGGGCGATTCAAAAAACTGAATGAAGTGTTGAAGCATTATACAACAGGAATAAGCCATTCCAAAACAATTGCAAAAGAACTAAAAAGGCCTATAATCTTAAGCTCCAATGACAAAGTAGATTTGATTGCCTTTTTACTTACACTCAATGATAAAGACTTTGTTTTTGATCCTAAAAATAAATTTCCAAGAGATATTTTAATGTCAAGCGAAGGATTCAAAAAATAGTATCGTCTAACCTAAAAGAATCACAGGTTTTTTATTGCAAATCAAATTATATTACCCTAATCAGAAAACAGAAAGACTATGAAAATGAAGAACAACTTATTTTGGACAATCTTGCTATCTGCTTTTGCCATTAGTGTCCATGCACAAGGTCCAGCCATAACATCTTGGCTTCAAAATACTACCCAAATAGGTACTTATTATACCTCAGGAAATTCTACAGCTATTAGCAATGGAATTTTGGTCAACTGCCAAAAAGTAGAGTATTCTGTAGATCATGTTTATGTTACTACAGCAGGTATTCCTGCTTACCCTACAGGCCCATTTTTAGATGGAAATCCATCTCAAGCACAGAATCAAAGTGCTATTTTCAAAATTCCATTAGTTCCACAACCTAAATCAGCCCCTCAGACATCTACAAATGGGGGCAATATTGGGATTTTTGTGAATGGAGTAGCTCTTTTTGACTATCGAGATGGAGTAGCTTGGAATACAAATACTGGTGCGCTTTGTGGTGGTCCTGGAAATCCTCCATGCCCAGGAGGTCCAATGGCTTCTATGGACTGGAATAGAGATGCTGTACCTGCTGAAAATGATGGTTTTGATTGTTCTAAGGGGCATCCTGCTATGGGCAATTATCATCACCATCAAAATCCCTCTGCATTTAAGTTAGATAAGAATGTAGTTTCTACTATTTGCAATTTGTACGATGCTGATGGATTATACACTATAGATAGCACACAACACTCACCTTTAATTGGGTTTGCTTATGATGGTTATCCTATTTATGGAGCATATGGCTACAAAAATACAGATGGTACAGGTGGTATTGTTCGTATGAAATCAGGATATACGCTGCGCAATATTACAGCAAGGACACACCATGCGGATGGTACTAATGTAGATGATGGCCCTGCTGTCAATAGTACTTACTTCTTAGGTTATTTTAGAGAAGATTATGAATTTTTAGGTAATTCTGCACCCGATTCTTTAGATCAACATAATGGCCGAATCTGCATCACGCCAGAATATCCAGGTGGTACTTATGCTTATTTTTGTACAGTAGATAAAGACTGGAACTCTGAATATCCTTATGCTGTAGGGCCAACTTTTTATGGTGTCTCTCAGAATAGGTCAGTGACCTCTGTCAGCCAAACAACTACAGTTTATACAGGTGCTACAGGACTAACTGATGTGGATGTCGAAGCTATGAATGTATCTGTTTTTCCTAATCCTGCTTCAGATTTGATAGCTGTGCAAGTATCAGGATTAGTCAAAGAAAATATGCAAGTGCAACTGTTTGATATCACAGGTAAGGAAGTGAGCCAAACAACACTCAACAAAGGTCAAACTATAGCTTATTTTGATGTTCAGACTGTCTATGAAGGCACTTATTTAGTTAAGATCTCTAGTGGGGAATCTTTTAGCACTAAAAAGGTGATTATTAGTAGGAACTAACCTAATATTAATAGGCATTTCATTAACTTAGTGGCGGTTTAAGGGATATAGACTCTTAAACCGCTATTTTATTTTTTTAATATAAAACTAAGGTATTGGTAGAGAATAATTTTGGTATACAAGGGCTTAGTGATGAAGAGGTCTTGGTAGCAAGAGAAAAATTTGGGAATAATAGATTAGAATACAAAAAAGAGAATGGTTTTGTCGATGCCCTAAAAACATTGATCAAAGAGCCAATGGTTTTATTGCTAATTGTAGCTGCATTTATTTTTTTTATTAGTGGAGAATTTGGAGATGGCTTATTTTTGCTTTCAGCAGTAGTTTTGGTAGCTATTATTTCTTTGTACCAAGATTCTAGAAGCCGCAATGCTTTAGAAAAACTTAAGGCCTTTGTAGAACCTACCAGCAAGGTAATTAGAAATGGGGTAGTTGTAGAAATCAGTGGGGAGGAATTAGTGGTTGGAGATAGCCTAATGGTAGAGGAAGGCAAATTGATAAACGCTGATGGAATTATCATTCACTCCAATGATTTTTCGGTGAATGAATCTACACTTACAGGAGAATCCTTTTCTGTTTTTAAAGATCAAAGCAAGGAAGACAATTTAGTTTTTTTTGGGACTACGGTGGTCAGTGGCTTAGCTATTGCGACTATTACAGCTATTGGCAATAACACCAAACTAGGCGAAATAGGGAAGAGTTTAGAAGATATAGTCGAAGAGAAAACTCCCTTAGAGTTACAGATCAACTCCTTTGTGAAAGGAATGGTCATTTTGGGCGCTGTAGTATTTCTAATTGTGTGGCTTATTAATTATTGGAACTCTCAAGATCTTCTAGATAGCTTGCTCAAGGCACTTACCTTGGCTATGAGTATACTACCCGAAGAAATACCTGTAGCGTTTACCACTTTTATGGCTTTGGGGGCTTGGCGCCTAATGAAAATGGGGATTGTAGTCAAGCAAATGAAAACAGTAGAAACTTTGGGCAGTGCTACTGTTATTTGTACAGATAAAACAGGGACCATTACAGAAAACAAAATGAGTTTAGCTAAAATTTTTGTGCTTTCCTCAGAAGAAATTGCTATTCCTAGCAATGAGCTGAAAAATGAGGAACAAGAACTGCTAAATTTAGCAATGTGGTCAAGTGAACCTATTCCTTTTGACCCGATGGAAATTGCCTTGCATGAGTTCTATGAAAAGACAATAGAGAAAGATGAACGCCAAAATTATAATATAATACATGAATATCCATTAGGGGGTAAACCTCCTATGATGACACACATTTTTGAGAATGCAAAAGGTGATCGGATAATAGCTGCCAAAGGCGCACCAGAAGCTCTGATGGCTATTTCTAATTTGACAGCAACAGAAAAACAAAAAGTACAAGAGGCCATTAAAACACTAACGGCAGATGGAAATCGAGTATTGGCAGTAGGAGAGGCAACTCATGTAGGCAATGATTTTCCTGCACAGCAACAAGATTTTCAGTTCAAATTCAAAGGAATTATAGCCTTTTATGATCCTCCTAAACAGAATATTCAAGATGTATTAGAAAGTTTTTACAGAGCAGGAATAGCTGTGAAAATAATAACAGGAGATAATGCAGCAACCACTACTGCTATTGCTAAACAGATTGGTTTTAAAGGGTATGAGAAAAGCATTACAGGCGATGAACTAATGGAAATAGAAGATGCCGAATTGGAGGAAAGAGTGATGCAGCTCAATATTTTTACTAGAATGTTTCCAGAAGCAAAGCTGAGAATAATCAATGCTCTGAAAAATAAGAAGCAAATAGTAGCCATGACAGGTGATGGTGTCAATGATGGCCCTGCTTTGAAGGCAGCACATATTGGTATAGCTATGGGCGAAAAAGGGACAGAAATTGCTAAGCAAGCAGCATCCCTAATCTTGTTGGAGGATGACCTGTCTAAGATGGTAGATGCAGTGTCTATGGGGAGGAAGATCTACACAAATCTCAAAAAAGCTATTCAATATATTATATCTATTCATATTCCGATTATTCTAGCAGTGTTTATTCCTTTGGTTTTAGGATGGTTATATCCAAATATATTTTCGCCTATACATGTTATTTTATTAGAGTTAGTAATGGGGCCAACCTGTTCGGTTATCTATGAAAATGAGCCTATAGAGAAGAACACTATGATTCAAAAACCAAGAGCTTTGTCCAGTACCTTTTTTAACTGGAGAGAGCTGATGACAAGTGTTGTACAAGGTTTAGTGATTACGGCTGGTATCTTGGTGGTGTATCAGTATGCACTCATGGAGGGTGCCTCCGAATCGCTTACCCGTTCAATGGTTTTTAGTACACTCATATTCGCCAATGTATTTTTGACTTTAGTCAATAGGTCTTTTTACTACTCTATATTGAGTACCTTGAAGTACAAAAATAGTTTGGTGCCTATTATGATTGGTATTACACTGTCTATCTTAGCTTTAATGTTGTACATACAGCCAGTAGCTATTTTCTTTGAGTTGGAGGCACTCAGTTTCTTACAGTTAGGTATGTGTGTAGGAGTTGGCTTTTTATCAGTTATTTGGTATGAACTGATAAAATGGAGAAAGCGAAGTAGGGCATAATAAAAAGGAGTCATCCCTTATTTTTAGAGATGACTCCTTTTTATATGTTAATGGTTTAGTCTAAATTTTCACAAATTTAAATGTCAAACCTCTATTGTCTATTAGTAATGTTCGCTCATTATCAAACTGAACATCAATTATATCATCAAAAGGGCTGTCTTTTGCAATAATATTAAGTTCTGTTCCATCCTCATTTAATTTCCAAGTGCCACCATCTGGAATGTTTTTGCCTGGGCTGTTAGGATCTAAGCGCAAGGTCTGGACTGTGCCATCCTCATTAAAAACCATAGTTGCTTTTTTGAGTGTATATTCACGTTCGTTGAAATATTTTTGGATGTCACCAACATTATCCAAACGCCAAGTACCTACAATTGCTTCTTGGTAGTTAATTGTGTTTTCTTCTTCTCCACCACAGCTAGATAATAGTAGTAAAGTTAGGGGAAGAATTATATAAATAAGCCGTTTCATAGTCTATCAGTTATTAAAAATGAGTACAAGGTTTCAAAATTCGTTATAAGATAATAAATCGTTTTACAATCTTAGTCAGTTCTGTCGAAATTTCGATAAAATAAGTTCCATTAGGCAGCTCAGTAGGAGTTAGCTGAATTTTATTTTTACCACTTATAATATTAATGTTTTTAGAAAACACTTGCTGTCCTAGAGTATTATAAATTGCTGCTTGTGCTGCCAAATCTTCTTTGCTACTCAATAGTATCGAAAACTGATCTCGAACAGGATTTGGTTGTAATCGGATATTGAGGATAGGCGAAGGAATTTGCTCAACAGCTACATTGGTGTTAATGGCAACAGTTGTATTGGTTGGGTCACTGCCCACTTCTGCCCAATCAAGAGCTTTAGCAATAACCTCTCCTTGTGTGTTTGCACTAGAAAATTGAACATCGATAGATGTAGCAGTATTAGAGATTATACTACCTCCTGTAACCTCCCAACAATAACTATGATTAGGCGCTGGATTTTGTATAGAATAGGTGTATGTGGTAGAAGGAGAAACACTAGTAGGACCTGTAACAGTAGGTGCTGCTGGTTTCATAAGTGCATGGAAAAAGTTTCCTGACTTCTGGATAATATCTGGCCAAAAAGCATTAGGGCCAGCAGGTAACCAGTTGCCATTGAGTACACCCCAATATTCGTGATTCTCGCCTTGGCCATAATAGGCCTCATGTGGCATCCCGTAAGTAGTCATAGTAGAATCCATCATATAGGTTCCACAAGTTTGAGGTGCAGATAAGACTACACTAGAAAAAGGCCTTTTACATTTATAATCAACAACTAAATCACCTGTACCATGAAACATAATAGTTGGTGCTTTATTGTTGCCTTGGTGCAACCAATCTAAATCCATAATAGCACTCCAATAGGCTGCTATTCCAAAAGGAATAGAGTCCATATCGCTACCTGATACTGCTGTTCCATTGAATGGGTTGAAGCTAGATAACTCTACAATAGGACGGCTGTGCATTTTGCCCAAGTCTTTTTTGAAGAAAGGTACCAACTCAAAACTTTCAGGGATGCGCTCTGCATCATCTACAAAAGTGCTGTGAAGAGCACAAAAACCTCCTGCACTGCTTCCTGCTGCAAAAACTCTTGTTGGGTCAACATCAAACCAAGATGCATTTTTTCGCATAAAGCGAATAGCTGCACTAAAGTCTTGCGAACCTCTCCATATTGCTCGTTGTATACTAGAGCTGCTAGCTACATTAAATCCTAATCGATATTCAATAACTGCTGTGACATAGCCCCAATGTGCTAAAGTATCGGCTAAAGCTTGTACATCATCATTATCCATAGTGCCTACCAATGCAGTTCCACCCATAAAAGCTACATTGATAAATCCTCCACCATGCCCTATCACTACAGCAGGGCGTTTAGTGACGGTATCTGAAGCAGGAGGCATGAAAACATCCATTACCAAATCCTTATTAAAGGTGGTTTCAGTAGTTAATGTTGCCGCAATAAGAGCTGGAGCATCTTTGCTATATACTATATCCCGAAAAACTTGAATACTGTTGAAGTAACGAGTCTTGTATCGTTCGCCACATTGAGCTTGTGAGGAAGTCTGGAAAAGGATAAGACTACAAAAGATTAGTAGGTATGGTCGCATAGTTGTTCAGAATAATAGGAGTTAAGAATAAGTTGAATTTAGGGGGACAACTTAGGATATTGGACAACAAAAAAGCAAAAGCACAAAGAGAACGCTGTCATCTTTGTGCTTTTATAGAGTAGCACTCAAAAATTAAAATGAGCGTTTATTATTTATACATTACAGCTTTTACAGCTTGAATGATTTTTTTAGGATTAGGCATATATTCATCGACCAAAGTAGGTGCATAGCCTAAACTTGTATCTGCACTATTGACACGTGTAACAGGAGCATCTAAATAGTCAAAAGCGTGTTTTTGTACACGATAAGCGATCTCAGAAGAAACACTAGCATAAGGCCAAGATTCATCTACACTTACCAAACGGTTTGTTTTCTTCACAGATTTGATGATAGCCGCTTCATCTAAAGGACGAATGGTGCGTAAATCAATTACTTCTGCAGAAATACCTTCTTTTGCTAATTCTTCGGCTGCTTCTAAGGCTACTTTTACCATTTTATTGAAACAAGTAATGGTTACATCTGTACCTTCTCGTTTTACATCAGCCACACCAATAGGTATCAAGTATTCTTCTTCAGGAACTTCTCCTATATCAGAATACATCATTTCAGACTCCATAAAACAGATTGGATCATCATCACGAATAGCTGATTTTAGAAGACCTTTTGCATCATAAGGATTAGATACAGAGATTACTTTTAGTCCTGGGACATTAGCCATCCAACTTTCAAAGGTTTGAGAGTGTTGTTGAGCCAACTGCCCAGCCGCACCTGTACCACCTCTAAATACAATCGGAACTTTTAGTTGTCCTGCTGACATTGCACGCATTTTAGCTGCGTGATTTACAATTTGGTCAAATGCTAATACTGCAAAATTCCAAGTCATAAATTCTACGATAGGACGGACACCAGACATAGCTGCCCCTACACCTATAGCTGCAAAACCTAGTTCTGCAATTGGTGTATCGATCACACGTTTGGCACCAAACTCTTCTAACATGCCTTGACTTACCTTGTAAGCACCATTGTATTCAGCTACCTCTTCTCCCATTAGGAAAACAGTGCTGTCACGGCGCATCTCTTCTTCCATTGCTTCACGCAGTGCCTCACGAAAACGAATTTTTCTCATTGCCATAATAATAAGTAGTTATTATTGGTTAGTTTTTATCGGTTGTTTATAGTTTTATATAGAATATTTCGAAAAATACAAAGGTCTAGCGAAATCTACAATTTTAGGCTTTCTTTTTTTTGATTAGGTTTATTCTACAGGCCAATCTCTATTAATAATTGTTGCTAAATGTGTGTAATCTATTTTCTTAGCAAGTCTAAGGGCATCTTTTTTTAGCTGCCTTTTGAACCCCTCATCCACATAGTGCCAAGAATAGCTAGCTACACCATTCATAATGTTTTGATCTCTTAGGTTTGCTTTCCAATAGTCTAAGGCCGCTTGTTCTCCTTCTTGATGATAGAGTATAATTCCTATTCCAAAATTAAAATGTTCTTTGTCTATATAGGCCAATTTAGTGCTATTGTTTAAGGCATCTTGATATACTTCTAAGGCTTTATCCCATTGACCCAGCTCCATAAGTGTAGCTGCTAAGTTTTTGGAATAACCTCCAAAGCTTTTATTATGCACCTTGCAAAGTTTTATGGCTTGTTGACTATAAGGGAACGCAGCCTTTAAATCTTGGTTTGTGTGTTTGTAATGATAGGCTAAATCGTGCATTAGGCTAGTAGCCCAAATAACATGGTCGTCTTCTAAATCTTGTTCTTGAAAGCTGACAAGAGCTTTTTGAGCATAGGCTAATACTGTTTTTAACTCCTGACTATTCAAGCTATCTCGTTTATAAGGCCCTATAGTATATTTAGTCCACTGACTGATCGTAAGTGCTATAGCTAGGTCATCGACATCATATTCTTGAGTGCTAAGTTCTACTAAATGCTCATAATATTCTTGATAACGAAAGTCTTCTGATGCATTGTACCAATCAAATAATTGCCATACTCGCAGTTCTTCTTTAGTGTTTTGGAGCATTTGGTAGGCCTTAGCTGCTTGCCGCAAATGATTTTCTACTATAAGATCGGCTTGAACTACATGAGGTGCTTTGTATCCAAAATAGATTTTTGGAGCAGCTAACATGGCTGCTTCTACATACCATTTTGCTTGCAGTTGGGTATAGGCTTGACTTAATTTTAGAGCTTTTTGGATATATTCTTGAGCTTTATGATAGGCTTGAGGCATATCTTTTTGGTAACTATGCCCATGATGAGAAAAATGATAAGCATAGGCCTGTAACTTTAGAATATAGGCATGTTCTATACTTGTAGGAGCGTAAGTTGAAGAGCTTAGAGATTTATCTAGTAATTCTATCGCCTTTAGGGCTGCAACTGTATCTGTTCTAAATGGATGCCATTGCCCTTTTAGTAACTGCCCTGAAGAATCTTGCCCATAACTATTATCCCATATTTCTTGTAGGAGGAGTTGTGCTTCTAAGGCTTTTGTGTCTTCACTAATATCTATATCTATTAGATAATGGGGGTTCATTATTTGGGGCTTGTTTTGAGACTGTTGCTGAGGTGGATTACAAGCTAGCACGAATAGAATAAGAATATAGATAGGGTAGCAGCGATAGGACATAGAGAATGGTTTTATATTAGCGTTTTGATATAAAACGTCTAAGCTAAACATACAGTTCAACTATGCAAGTTACCTAAAAAACTTTTCTACTTGATGTATCGATTCTGGCAACGTAAAGACAACTACACGATCTTGTGCTTGTATTTTGAAATCGCCAAGCGGAGTATAGGCCTGGTGTTTTCTGACCACACCACCAATGATAGCAGTTTTAGGGAAATTAAGTTTACGAATAGGGTATTTAGTGATTTTGGAATTAGCTTTTACCTCAAACTCTAAAATTTCGGCATCAACTCCATGTAAGGTTCCTACAGAGACTACTTCTCCTTGTCGTACATATTTGAATATATGAGAAGCTGCAATCAGTTTTTTATTGATAAGCGTGTCTATCCCAATTTTTTGAGAAAGGTGTATATAATCCATGTTTTCGACTAGTGCGATAGTTTGCCTTACTCCAAGGCTTTTAGCAACCAAACATGACATAATATTTGTTTCGGAGTTGCCCGTTACTGCTATAAAGGCATCCATGTCTCCTACATTTTCCTCTTTGAGTAAATCTACATTTCGAGCATCGCCATTAATAATAAGTGCATCGCAGAGTTTATCTGCATATTCATAGCATTTTTCTCGATTTTGTTCAATCAGTTTTATGCTATATTTTTCGCAGAGTGCATTGGTGGCTAAATAGCCAATACTACTACCTCCAACTACCATTACATCTTTAATCTTTACCTCATGCTGACCTGTGAATTTGAGCAGCGGTTGCACTTCATTAGTTTTACAGATGAAATAAGCAAAATCGTTGTATTTGAAATGGAAATCGCCTCTAGGTATAATGGTGTTGTACCCTCTTCGGATGGCAACAGGCATTAGGCTGTTTTCATGAGCTAAGGCCGCTTCTACAACAGTTTTTTCTAATATAGGAGCATCATGTTCTAGTAAGTGAACACCAATCAATTTAAGCTGCCCGTTTGCAAAATCTATAGAGTCAGTGACTCCAGATTGTCCCAATAAACTAATCAACTCTTCGGTGACTAAAGCTGCTGGCGAAATCATGGAGTCAATCCCCATTGATTTGAAAGAAAAATTGCCATCATTTTGTAAAAACTCAGGGTTGGAAATCCTGACAATACAGCGTTTGGCACCTAATTGTTTGCCCAATATTCCTATAGTGATATTGGTGCTTTCGGATTGAGTAGCTGCAATCAAAAGGTCTGCTTTGCGTATTTTAGCATCACGCAAGACTTTTATAGAACTGGCACTACCTGCCATGGTCATTACATCTAATTTGCTTTCGATGCGAGCAAGCTTGGTTTTGTTAGGGTCAATAATAGTAATGTCTTGTTGTTCATCAGCCAATAATCGGGCTAAATGGTAACCTACTTCTCCTGCTCCTGCTATAATGATTTTCATGCTCTATATTTTGACAATAGTCATTTTGATTGGCGCAAATTTAGGAATATTTATAGATAATAGAAAGCTTAGAGTATGTTGTTTTAGAGAATTAGCTACCTAGAAAAGATTGTAGAAATGGTTGTTTTTTGTTTTGGGATACATTTACGGTATAGCCATCTTCCATAATTAGGCTGAGTTGTCGAGTGCGTTGTAATCTTGTAATGTAGTCCATATTGACCAAGTGGGATCGGTGAACACGTATGAAATTTTTATTGGGTAATATTTCTTCATACTCTCCCAAACCTTTAGATACTAATATTTTAGGAGCGTTCTTTAGGATAAACATAGTGTAACTATTTTCGGCTTGTAGGCGAATAATATCCTCTAGCTTTACAATTTGGTAACCATTCTGATCAGGCAAGATTATTTTGTCTAATGGTTGTTGTAGGCTATTTTGAACAATGGCGTATTGATCTTTTAGGTTAGGGAAATTGCTTCGCTTGCTTTTGTACCGTTCTAAGGACTCTTGTAGATCTTGAAAGTCGATAGGTTTGACTAGATAGTCTAGGGCTGCCATGCGTATAGCTTTGATTGCATATTGACTATAAGCTGTTGCAAAAATCACCTCAAAAGTAGGATTCTCAAAGTGTTTGAAAAGCTCAAAACCATTGGCTTTAGGCATTTCTATATCTAAGAAAACCAATTCTGGATTTTGGGTATTGATAACCTTGACAGCCTCTTCTATATTGGCTGCTTCACCAACCACTTCTACACCTTCACAGAAGTTGTGTAGCATCTTTCGCAAGACATTGCGTGTATGTGTTTCGTCTTCTACTAAGACGGCTCTGATTGTATCCATTGTTAAAAGAATTTGCTATTAAAAGGTATCAAAAATTCCGTTTTTGTTCCAACAGGTTCCTGCTTCTCATTCATTAGGTCTGTGATCAAAAAATTGCTAGGACAGTTGGTTTCTTGGCTTAGGATGTCTAAGCGTTTTTGGGTGACCACTAATCCTGAAGTTCGGTTAGAATTTATATTTTGATTTTTCCATTTGGTGTATTCGTTAGCTTTTATACGCCCTACACCATTATCTTCTACACAGCAATATATACCATTGTCTTTTTCGTGAAGAACGAGAGATAGACTTCCCCCTTTTTCTTTGTGCATGAGGCCATGTTTAAAACTGTTTTCGAGTATAGGTTGTATCAGCAAGGGAGGTACTAATTGATCTCCATCCAATAGTGATGGACTAATGTTTAGTTGTATATCAATCTTTTGATGAAAACGAAGTTGCTCTAATTCTAAGTAGAGTTGTATGAATTTTATCTCTTGAGCTATCGGAATAGTTAATTCACTCGATTTTTCGAATATAAAACGGATCAGTTTTGCAAAACGTGCAATATAGAGTAAGGCCTCTTTATTTTTTTCATCAACTATCAAATCTTGAATAGAGCTCAACACATTAAAAATAAAATGAGGGTTCATTTGTGTTTGCAATGCCTGCATTTTTAGGGCATTGATGTGTTGTAACATATTTTGTCTGTTTCTATAAATTCTGAATTGCCAGCCCAATATGATTGCCAGTAGGCCAATTGCTCCAACTACAATAAGTAGAAAAAACTACCAAGTTTGCCAAAATGCAGCTTGTATAATGATGACAACTTGGGCTTTTTGAGCACTTTCTACTCCATCCTCATTGATGGCAACTACTTCAAATATATAGGTTCCATAGGCTAAGGATTGGTATAAGACCTTGTTATTATAGTTATCATTAAAGACCCAGTCTTCACTTAATCCTTTTAATCTGTGTTTGTAGCGAAGCTTATTTCTAGTTTTGTAACTCAACCCTTGAAAGTCAATGCGAATAGTATTTCGATGATAAGGCAGGATGTATTTATCTGCTAAATTGGTATCTCGATTATTAATACTAATGTTATTAATATAGATTTTGGGGGCAGTAAGATTTTTGCTAGGAGTGTTTTTAGAAAAGGTTACTAATCCTTTGGATGTGGCTGCCCAAACCTGTTGACCTATAACTAGTATATCGTATATCTCGCTGTGTAATAACCCATCCGATTTATCATAGTTAAACCAAGTTTGACTGTTGACATTGAAGCGTTGTATGCCTCTGTCAGTGCCTATCCATAGGTTGTTACTGTCAGCATAAATGTGAGAACAATAGTTACTTAAGAGGCTATTAGGAGCTGTGAAATGTTTAATAACTTTATAGTCTTTTATAGCATAAAGCCCATCTCCAGCTGTTCCTACCCAAATAGTTTGATCAAGCTACAAAGTTATAAAGAAATGATTTTAGTAATAGAAGTTGTTTAAAAATGTCATTGATTTTCGAGAGTATGAGCAAAGCGAACTGTGTGTACTTTGTCTTTATATAATGTTTTAATCCGCTTTTTGAATTAATCCATTTTTTACTAACTTTAACTTAAAGGTCTAAATTATAACTAATAAAATACCAATTATGGAAGACACTATTAAGAAGATACATGAACTAACATTAACCAAAGAAACTGCAAATATTCTGCTTGCTTTAGAATTAGCTAAAAATTTAACTACTCCTATTCAGTTGGACCTAAGAGATGTAGACTTATCAAATACTGATTTAAGTGGAGCGAATCTAAGCGGGGCCATCTTGCATTACGCAATACTACAAGATACTAATTTGAGTGGGGCGAATCTAAGTAAAACTCTGATGAATTCTGCTAATTTCCATCAGGCGGATTTAAGTGGGGCGGATTTAAGTGAAGCAGATTTATATGATGCTACTATTGATTACGCCAATCTAAGTGGGGCGAATCTAAGCAAAGCAATACTAAAGGAAGCTAACTTAATGGAGAGTAATTTTAGTAACGCTAACTTGATGGAAGCAGAGTTAATAAAGGCTGACCTAACTTATGCTAACCTAAGTGGGGCTAACCTCAAAAAAGCAGTCCTACGTGGTGCAGACCTAGCTAATAGCAATCTAAGTGGGGCCGATTTAAGTGAGGCTGTCTTATATGATGCATACTTATACAAGGCTAATCTAAGTGAGGCTAACCTAAGCAATGCACACTTAGAAGATGCTGATTTATATGATGCAAATTTGAAGGATGCTATAAAAACAGGAACTATTTTAGAATGAAGTGATTTAAAAACTAAATGTTAAGTTGAAATATTTTTTAAGAAAAATCATAGCAAAGACTAAATAGTGAGCTTGAATCCAATTTTGAGCAGAAGTTTCAAATCGAATCAACAT
>JAAEPD010000401.1 GCA_024222455.1 Aureispira sp. | reverse complement strand
TAATTCAATGCTTCCGCATTTTCTTACCAAATTTCCATCTATTTCAATACAACTTTTTCTTGCCTTTTCTCCTTTCTCTCTACCCCTCTTCAGTAAGGCGAGTGCAAAAGTACAACTTCTTTTTAAACTTCCAAACTTTTTGTAAAGTTTTTTAATTTTTATTTTCATTGCCTCTCAACACTTGGCCAACCTTTCGTTAAGCCGGTTGCAAAAGTACGATTCTTTTTTTTATCTCCAAACTTTTTACAAAGTTTTTTAATTTATTTTTTCATCGCCTCTCAACATTTGGTTAGACCTTTCGTCCGAACCGGTTGCAAATATATGACAGCTTTTTTTTTAATCCAAAAAAAAAGAAAAGTTTTTTACTGAACTTATGATAGAATGACAATAAGTTTCTCATTATCAATCCATAAATAAAGTAAAAAACTTTTCTAAGAAATTCTATATACTGAAGTTGGGTATTATAAAGCCCAATCCATTATTTTTTTCAACCATTTTCGACCTAACTTATATGGAGCATATCGAATAGGCTCTTCTATTAAGAAAGACCTATGTAGTACACTTTTATGGTGAGAGAACAAATCAAATGAATGCTGCCCATGATATCCACCTATGCCACTATCCCCTACGCCACCAAAAGGTAAAGCTGGATTAGCTATATGCATTAGAGTATCATTAATAGTAACACCACCTGCTGAAGTTTCGGATAAAACCTTTTTAATTTTAGCATTATTCTTAGAAAACATATAAAGAGCTAGGGGTTTAGATCTTGATTTTATCAAGTCAATTGCTTCTTCTATATTATCATATACTATAATAGGTAGTATAGGTCCAAATATTTCCTCTTTCATGACAGGAACATCTAATCCTATTCCTTCTAATAAGGTAGGACCTATAAACTTGTCATCTCTATCTGTTTTCCCTCCAAAGATAACATGATCTTGCTCTGCCTGTATATATCCATTTAATCGATCAAAATGTCTATGGTTTATTATTCTAGGATAAGAATCACTAGCTTGAGCATCCTCACCATAAAACTTGGTTATATATTCTTTTAGCTTATCAATGACTTGATCTTTGACATTACGATCAACTAATATATAGTCTGGAGCAATACAAGTTTGTCCTGCATTTACGAACTTGCCCCAAACAATACGCTTAGCAGTATAATTGAGATGTGTATCTTTATCTATAATACAAGGGCTCTTACCACCCAATTCTAGTGTTACAGGTGTAAGATGTTTGGCTGCAGCTTGATATATAATCTTACCTACACTAGTTCCTCCTGTAAAAAATATATAATCAAACTTCTCTGCTAACAATGCTTGTGATTCGGGAATGCCTCCCTCAACTAATGCTAAATATGCGGGATCAAAATGATCGTTAATGATCTTGGCAGCTATCTTGGAGGTAGCTGGTGCATATTCGGATGGTTTTAGGATAGCAGTATTTCCTGCAGCCATAGCACCAATTAGTGGCGCAAATAAAAGTTGGAAAGGATAATTCCAAGGAGATATTATTAAAGTGTTTCCATAAGGCTCTGGTTTGATATAACTATTGGCCTTGAAATGGAATAAAGGAGTACTTACTTTTCGAGGAGTAGACCATTTATTTATTTTAGATATTGTTTTATCTAATTCTACCATGATAATTCCTATCTCGGTAGCAAAAGCTTCAAACTCATGTTTGCGCAAATCTTGATATAAAGCATCTACAATTTCTTCTTCGTATTGCTCTATTAACTCTTTAAGTTTAATTAATTGCTTTTTTCTAAACTCTACACTTTTAGTTACGTTACTGGCAAAAAAAGTTCGTTGTTTTTCTATTAGGTTTTTAATATCTTCTGTTCTAGATTCTATAGTTTCTGTAGTTGCTTCCATATTCTTCTATAAGATTGAGACTGAATTGATTGATTTTGAAGTGAAATATACGTTTTTTTGAAGATTATTCCTAACTTTTGAATAAGCATTCAATTTTTATATAAAAAAGGCCTTTCCATACTTAGAAGTATGAAAAGGCCTTTTTTGTTTATTCCTTAAGGAGGTTTATGCTAAAACCCATAATCGCTACAATCTTCTGTCCACTCCTTAGCTGCCACTCCTGAATTTAGTTTAACTCTTTTGAATGCAAATTCTTCATACAAACCTTTTTCATCATATAATTGCTCAAATAAAGGTAAGTTAGTTGCTTTATCTATATAGAGTATCGCTTTTCTAGCATAGGCATTTGGTATCAAAATTTTCTGACCTTTGCTTGCATATGTTGAGTAGAATTTATTTTTTTCACGAATCATATATTCTGGCCAAATCTTACGCTTACACAATTGAGCAAAGTCTTCGTCTGTAACTACAGTATATGTTTCGTATTTAAAATCAGGCAATGTCATCTCTATATGGTGACAAGCTTTGCCGTCAAAAGTTACACTCCCTTTATAAGTACAGAAGTTTTCTAGCTTTTGACCACGGCTAGTCATTTTCTTTTCAAAATCACGAAACAATACAGCAGAAAAGGCCATACCTGCTTCTGTCAATACATGATGTCCATCTTTGCGCATCTTAGAATTATAAATACTCAAGCTCACATTTACCCAAGGAAATCCATTAGGATTGATATAAGCTTTATTACTATTCCATCCATCTACATACAACACCTCAACACCTTCATTCACATCTTTCATGTAGATTTTCTTTTTAGGTTGTTCCTGTATACGAAAATCCATGCTTTTCTTTACATATTTGCTACCTATGCGCTCTTTAGAATCTATTCGACAATTTATTGTTTTAATAGCGTCTATTGCTTTGCACATTTTATCAAGAATAGGTTTAGATGTTTGTGCTTGTGCAGAAAAGGATACGATCAAAAAAAGCCCTAGGAGAAGATTAGTTGTTTGTTTTTTCATTGTATTGCTACAGTTTTATTTTATTTAATGAAAAGAATCTCTTTATATAAATGATGCAAAAAACAGGACAATCCCCTAAAAAAATTTGCAAAATCTAAGTTAGTTGAGTTACAAGCCGTTAAAACAAATACTATTCCGATTATAAAATGATCCTATCAATCCTAAAATATTTTTTGTTTTTGACAATGAGTCATGATATCCAAAAGTCTTAGTCCAAGTTAAGGTTTCACAGCATCATTCAAAGTGCCTGCTTCAATCACTACTGGTTCTTTTGTAGGTTCTCTAAACTGACGCAAAAGACTAGCCTCATAACCTGCACTAACAGCAGCTGTCTTAAAAATAGCTGCAGCTTCTATATTATCAGCGACCAACAAACCTAAGGACAAGCGATAATACCCCCTATTGTACCATATATAAAAATCTTCGTGCATCCCACTTCGTCGCAAACTCTCTACGACCTTAACTACATTCAAACGCTTGACAGCACTAAACTGCAAGGTATGGGTTAACTCTTCATTATCTACACTCTGAAAAATATAAGTATCCTGTACTAAATAAGCGGTCTTGTAACCTCTATGTTTTACTTTAGACAAAATTCTTTTAGCAGTGGTTTTCCCCATATACATACCCAAATATACACGTGTGTATCCGTTATCTGCAGGTTCATACATCAACACGCCCAATTCTTTCAAATTGCTAAACATAGCCTTATCAAAAGCTTGGGACATTGCCGCTATTCTGATCTTATAGGTTGTTTTTATAGATTGAGTATTTCCTCTATTCGCTACTAATAGACAAGTACATAAGGTGGTTATCATCAGTAAAACTCTCATCGCTTTTTATATTTTTGAGTTATTAAACTATATCCTAATATATAGCTAAATAGATTAACTCCTATGGTAAGTAGCCAAAAAACAATAATTTCATCTAGATTATTAATGCTCCATATTGAAAATACTAAAGTTACAACTCCTACTAAAATCAAGAGTATAGCCCTTCCTTTTAGCCAAAAAGGGTTATGCCCAAATTCTTGATCTAATACATCTTCTTTATTAGAAAAAACAACTTCAACTTCTTTATTAGGGTTCTCCAAAAGAGTTGCTCCTATAGCTGCTAACAAACCTCCATATACTCCAAAACACACCCCCATAAAGCCTGTAACTCTATGAGGGTGCATCAAAAATACAGCACAGATTATCACTGTATATAGCATACTAAAAATCAGTAATGCTTTTCCTATTATTTTCATTAGTTATGGTTACTCTCCTTGACTTAGTGTATAACCCAATTCACCATTTATGTTATATAGATTTTCTGTTTTACCTATATAATAACCTTTTGCATGCAAGGTTTCCAAAAGAGCTATTACATCTGTATAATCAATTCCGCCATTAGGATTTACAAAGCGACAACGCCAATTGTCTGAGCAAAAAGTTTCTGGCTGACCATCAGGATACACCTTCTGCCCCCTATTACTAATTATTTTTAATTGTAATTTATCTGTATTGAATTCTGCTAAAGCAGCCCCCAACTCATTTGGATTACGTTTCTTATCGCTACCTACCCAATCCAAAAATACATCTACACCAGACAACTGCTTATCTACTGCTGCATAAGATTTTCGACCTACTTTGATAGGTTTTACATCAGGATTATAACGTACTGGAGCCAATTTTTGTGGTTCTTGTCCCAAACGGTCAATCAAAGCTTGAGCAAAAGCCTGTGTTCCTACTCGTTCACTACTCAACCCTTCATTATAAATATCGCCTGTATGGATACCATCTTCTAAGGTGCGCAACCAAGCATTTTGGATTTTTTCGGCTACAGCAGACTGCCCTACATGCACTAACATCATGCAAGCACCATTCAACAATCCTGAAGGATTGGCAATGCCTTTGCCTGCTATATCTGGCGCAGAACCATGAATAGCCTCAAACATAGCGAAACTCTCGCCTATATTAGAAGACCCACCCAAACCTACTGAACCAGCAACTTGAGCTGTAATATCTGATACAATATCACCATATAAATTAAGGGTAACAATCACATCAAACCACTCTGGACGGCTAGCCAATAATGCAGAACCTATATCTATAATATAATGGTCATTTTCTATTTCTGGATAATCCTTAGCTACTTCATCAAATATCTTATGAAACAGACCATCTGTCAACTTCATGATATTATCCTTAGACATACAAGTTACTTTCTTGCGACCATAAGCCTTTGCATATTCAAAAGCATAACGAACAATGCTCTCACAAGCAGGTTTAGATACCAACTTGAGACAAGCGACAGTTTCAGATGTTTGCTGATACTCTATACCAGCATACAAATCTTCCTCATTTTCACGCACTACTACCAAATCCATATCAGGGAAATGTGTTTTCACGTAAGGAGCATAAGCCTTAGAGGGACGCACATTTGCAAAAAGCCCCAAAGTCTTACGAATAGTTACATTCAAACTCTTGTACCCTCCTCCTTGAGGTGTAGTAATCGGACTTTTCAAAAACACTTTATGCTTTCTAAAAACATCCCAAGCAGAAGGATCTATACCAGATTCCATTCCACTCAAATATACTTCTTTACCAATTTTTACTCTTTCATAATTCAGTTGTGCACCTGCAGCATCTAAGATTTTTAGTGTAGCCTCCATTATTTCGGGACCAATACCATCACCATAGGCTACTGCAATTGTAGTTTTTTCAGACATGTAACGATTGTTAAATTTATGTTTTTAATTTCCGCAACAATTAAATTTGTTGCATTTTTACTCCGAACTCTCCCAAGAGTAAGTTTAAGTATACTCCAAAAGAGGTTCTTTACCATTAGTTACACGCAAAATAAAATTTTTATAGCGTTATGCAAAAGTTTATTTTTATATTTTTTATTCTAATAATTACCCAAGCTTGTACGGTCAAGTTCACAACCAATGCAGTGGATTATGATGTCATCAAAACTTTTTCGGTACAACAGTTTGACACTAAGGCAGCACAAGCTCCACCTACTGCCGGTCAGCAGTTCTCAGAACAGCTAAAAAATAAAATTTTATCAGATACTCGACTTAGTTATCTGCCTAGTAAGGGCGATATCCAATTCAAAGGAGATGTGGTTGGCTATCAAATTGCACCAGTAGCACCTGGAGCTGACCAAGTTGCCTCCTTTCAGCGCCTAACAGTTCGCCTAAAAATTGATTTGAAAAACATTAAAGACAAAGAAAATATCAACCAGAATTGGAATAATGAATTTTCGAGGTTTGCTGATTTTGCAGCCGATGAAGATTTATCTAGTGTAGAGGATCAACTGATTCAGGAAATCTATGACCAAGTAATGGAGGATGTGTTTAATAAGGCTTTTGCAGGTTGGTAGATAAGTTTCATCTTTATTATCAAAATTACCACCTAAAAGATTTTACCATATTATATAAAATACAAAAAGGCAAACTATAGAGTTTTGCCTTTTTGCTTGTTTCTGGTAACCTTTTGTATACTAATTTGCTTTTTAATTAGATTTGGGTGCGTAATTAAAAAACTTGCCTTTGTATACAGAACGGCCTCTTTTCAAGAAACGCTGCTTCTTATTATACTTTTTTTTGTTTTTTTTATCACCGTCTCACACAACACAACCCAAACCACTGATTATCAACAAAATACCTAACCTTATTTTTTTGTTTTTTTTCACTTAAATGGTTAACTAGTAGTTTTTTTGCCAATAGCCTCCTATATTTCAATCAAAATCAGCCAATTAAATGACACCCATCAGCTTTATTTTAAGATTTTAAATCTAGCTTTCATATTGTAAGGAATTGTCTCCTTAATAAATTAACTAGATTCAAATGAAACTTGTGTTTAAAAATAAAGTTGTTTGGC
>JAAEPD010000400.1 GCA_024222455.1 Aureispira sp. | reverse complement strand
TTAGAGTATATGATCGTTGGGGAGAGTTGATCTTTGAAGGAACAGGATTGAGCATCAATGATGCATCTACAGGCTGGGATGGAACCTTTAAAGGCAAACCAATGAACTCAGGCTTATATGCATGGTATGCAGAAGTAGAATTTGCAGATGGGCATGTAGAGGTTATTAAAGGTGATATCACTCTGTTGAGGTAGATGTAGTAACATTATATTAGATATAGAGACGAGAGTTGGTGAAGACTGACTCTCGTCTTTTGTTTTAGGCTTAATTATGTTAATTAAATAAAAGTTGGGTTAAATGAGAACTGAATGGGGAAAGTGATGTTTTAGTTCTTGTACCCAATGGTTTGGGGCTAGAATCTAATTTAAAAAATCATAAATATAACAATCCCTCGAAATGAGCTCATTTGATATCAAAAAAATTCCTTCTCAAAAAGGTAGAATTGCTATTGTTACTGGTGCTAATATTGGCCTAGGTTATGAAACCGCTTTAGCTTTAGCAGAAAAAGAAATGAAAGTTATATTGGCTTGTCGAAATCTAGAAAAAGCAACTAAGGCTAAAAAAGAGATATTAGGGAAAGTTCCTAATGCAAACCTTGATATTATACAATTAGATTTAGGTCAACTAGAATCTGTGCACAGCTTTGCAAAAGAGTTCTTAGCTAAATATGATCAACTCGATTTGTTGATTAATAATGCTGGGATAATGGTTCCTCCATTTTCTTTGACTAAGGATGGGTTTGAAAGCCAAATGGGAGTTAATTATTTCGCTCACTTCTTATTGACAAAGCTGTTATTGGATACAATTATAAAAACACCAAATTCAAGAATCGTTTCTTTGAGTTCTAATGCGCACAAGCGAGGCAAAATAAACTTTGATGATCTACAAAGCAAGGAAAAATATTCTGCTTTGAATGCTTATTGTCAGTCAAAACTAGCATGTTTGATATTTGCTTATGAGTTACAAAGACGTTTAGAAAAAGTAGGAGCCTCAACTATTTCGGTGGCTGCTCATCCTGGTGTTTCTGATACCAATTTAGCTCAGTATGTGTCTAAATGGGTGATGCTTTTCTTAGGACCAATATTAAGATTAACAATGATTCAGTCTGCTGAAGCTGGAGCTGAACCTACACTTTATGCAGCATTAGGAGAGGATGTGAAAGGTGGTGATTATTTTGGGCCAAGTGGTTGGCAAGAATTCAAGGGCAGAGCTAAGAAAGTAGATTCCATACCTTTATCTAAGGATAAAGCAGTTGCTAAAAGACTATGGGAGGTTTCAGAGGAGTTGACAAATATTAGTTTTTTATCTTAAAAAATAATACAAGTTTACAAATAAAAAATAGGCTGTCTTAGATTATAGACAGCCTATTTTTTTAGAGCTTTTCTTCTTCTGTATATTCAATATGATCTCGATATCCATCAAATGGGAGTTTGAGTAGTGCGCCTACATTATTAGCCTCTCTTTCTGTCATATGGGTGTCTAAACCATAGATCAGCTTAGAATTGTCTGTAACTTGGTGTGTTCCAAAAATCCTATCCCAAAAAGAAAAAATATTACCATAGTTAGTATCTGAATAAGGTTGGCGGTAATGGTGATGCACTCTATGCATGTTTGGAGTGCAAAACACTAATCGTATAGTGTTGTCTAACCAATCAGGCATAGCTACATTGGCATGGTTGAACTGGCTCAATAAGGCTGATGCAGATTGATACAAAAATACTAACCACATCGGAGCACCTACTATAACAACTGCTGCCATAGTGAATAGAAATCGAATGACACTCTCTCCTGGGTGATGTCTATTGGCGGTAGTTGTGTCTACATTTTGGTCGGTGTGGTGCACTGCATGAAACTGCCACATCCATTTGACATGGTGTTCTATATAGTGTGCCAACCAAGCACCTAAAAAATCCATAAGCATAAACCCAAAAACTAAAGCAACCCAAGGTGCTGCGCTGGTCCATTGCAAAATTCCAATCCCTTCAGCTACTACCCAATCACTAGTGTTGACTAACATAAAAGCCATAAAAAAATTGATAAGTATGGTCGTTAGCGTAAAAAAGATATTCAATCCAGTGTGAGATACTTTATTGTATTTTTTTTTGAATAAAGGGACAGCATTTTCTAGTAAGAAAAAGAAAGTTAAGCCACCTATGAGTATCATAGAGCGGTGTGAGCTAGGGATATGCTCAAAATAATTGATAATAGCGTCCATTGTTATCTTATTTAGAATCTTTAGTAGAAGTTCTGCAAATTGTATTGCATTATAATGATTTTATCTACAAAAAGCAAGATGTAGAAAGAAAGCTCTTCTCGGACTAATAGAATTTTATATTAAAATGGGAAACTAATTTTATATACTAATAGAGAATTGTGATCTTTGAGCAGAAGTAGATAATCATACATTAAAAATAAAGTATTATGATGTTAAGACGTATATGTTTAACGTTGGGAGCCTTAGGCTTTGTGCTTAGTGCAATAGCTCAGAAACCAATGTCACCAGAGGTTTTGTTGACACTGAATAGAGTTTCGGCAGTAGGAATTACAAAAGATAAAAAGTCTGTAATTTATAGAAAACACAAAAAAGACTTAGAAACCAATGAAGGTGCTTCTAAATACTATTCTATCTCTCTCAAAGGTGGTGAAGAAAAAGAGATAGAAGATATTTTGGGTTTAGTGAGTGTAAAGGAGGAATCTCCTGATGGCAAATGCATGATAGAAGTAAAGGATGCTAAGTTAGAAAAGGTAACTGGACAAGATCATTATAAGGATGTTGAAAAATCAGATGTGAAGATTTATGATGGTTTGAATTATCGTCATTGGGACCATTGGGAAGATGGTGCTTTTAGTCATATTTGGTTGCATCATTTAACTAAAGATGCTACCGATATTGATATAATGGAAGGGGAGGCTTTTGATTGTCCTCAAATGCCTTTTGGTGGTGATGAGGATTATGTATGGAGTCCTGATAGTAAAAAGATCTTGTATGTAAGCAAAAAAAGTAGTGGAACAGCATACGCTACTAGCACCAATTCGGATATCTATGAGTATAATATAGAAACGAAAAAGACTAAGAATTTAACTGCTCAAAACAAAGGTTATGATACTTCTCCTGCTTTCTCCAAAAAGGGAACATTGGCTTGGTTGCAAATGAAAAGAGATGGTTATGAGTCGGACAAAAATGATATTGTGTTGCGCCTAGAGAATGGTGAAAATCTAAATCTGACGGTAAAATGGGATGGTACTGTTAATGGTTTCTTGTGGGGAGAGAAAGCAAAGGTGATTTATTTTGTAGCTCCAGTGGCTGGTACAGTTCACTTGTTTAAGGTGGCTACAGATGGCAAATCTAAACCTGAGCAGATTACTACGGGGCAATTTGATATTCGCTATATGGTAGGGCAAGTTGGGATGACAATGGTTGTAGCTCGTCAGGATATGAATCATGCTACTGAGTTGTATACAGTCCATCTCAAAACAGGTAAGATGAAGCAGTTGACTCATGCAAATGATGAGATCTACAAGAATGTTAGTATGAGTAAGGTGGAGAAACGCATGGTCAAAACAACAGATAATAAGGAGATGTTAACTTGGGTTATTTATCCTCCTGATTTTGATCCTAAAAAGAAATATCCAACTATTTTATATTGTCAAGGTGGTCCTCAAGGTGCTTTAAGTCAGTTTTATTCTTATCGTTGGAATTTTCAGATAATGGCTGCTCAAGGGTATATCATTGTTGCTCCTAATCGACGTGGAATGCCTGGTTATGGTGTAGAGTGGAATGAGCAAATTAGTAAGGATTATGGTGGGCAGAATATGAAGGATTACCTAGCTGCTATTGATGCTTTGGCTAAAGAACCTTATGTAGATAATGATCGTTTGGGTTGTATTGGTGCTAGCTATGGAGGTTATTCTTGTTTCTATTTAGCGGGTAAACATGAGGGACGTTTTAAAACCTTTATTGCACATGATGGAATATTTAACTGGCGTAGTATGTATGGTACTACAGAGGAACTATTCTTTGTGAATTGGGACTTAGGTGGTGCTTATTGGGATAAAAGCAATAAGGCAGCTCAAAAGAGTTTTAATGAGTTTAATCCTGTCAATTTTGTAGATAAATGGGATACTCCAATTATGGTAATACAAGGTGGTAAGGATTATAGAGTTCCTATTGGCCAAGGTTTGGAGGCTTTTCAGGCTGCTCAACTCAAAGGACTTAAGAGTAGGTTGCTGTACTTCCCTGAAGAGAACCATTGGGTACTATCACCCCAAAATGCTTTGGTTTGGCAACGTGAGTTTTTCAGATGGTTAAAAGAGACTTTGTAGTTCCTAGATATTATCATGAATAGATTTGTATGGCAAAACAAATATCTTTTTCTGAGTATTTCACCTGTATACAACTCTATTCATGATAATGTCTAATAAAGGATGGTGTTCTTGTTAGAATTTTTACTAAAATAGTTTAGCTATAATAAATCCAAATATGCCAATTGAACCTAAGGCTAAGGTCCGTGCAATGGACATGCTACGAGCATATTGCAATAAAGCAGGAATAAAGTATACTAATGTAGATCAAGAGACTGGATTAGTAGTGCACATCGAAAAGAATGGGAAGCATTTAGTGGTGACTTCTAAAATAAATTATCCGCTTAATAGCAACGCAGCAAATAGTACAGTTCGAGATAAGGAGTGGGCTAGTTTGCACTTAAAACAACATGGATACAATGTACCTAAGGGCTGTTTGTTTTTTGTGGTTGATGAGTATAAGAACTTTAAAACGACAGGGCGTTCATTGGAGGCTGCAATCAAGTATGCAGAAGAGCTAGGGTATCCTGTTTTTGTGAAACCGAATAGAGGAGCGATGGGCAAATTAGCAGGATTGGTTCATACTGACGATGAGTTGAAAGCTCATTTTGAAGCTATAGCCAAAGCTGATTATGCTGCACTTGTGCAAGAACCTATTGCTATCCCAGAGTATAGACTCTTTGTTTTGGGGGATCAAGTAGAATTTACTTATAGAAAATCGAGACCTGAAATTATAGGTGATGGGGCTTCTACTATAGAAGCTTTAGTTGATTTGTATAATAAAGGGCGGAAAAAAAAGATAGGAGAGACTGATCTTTTTTTGCAGGAGCAGTTTACTCAGTTTGATCTAACTTGGGATACGGTGTTGGAGCAGGGGATTTGTATAGGTTTATCGCCTAACTCTAATCTCAATGCAGGGGGTAAAATAGTGGATTATGATGAGTCCGTTAGGCCAGTATTAAACAAATGGGCTTCTGATCTGATCAAAGTTTTTGGTTTAGAGATGGCTGGAGTTGATGTTTTTGGAGAGTCTTTAGACAATCCAGAGGACTTGATTGTACTAGAAATTAATGGGGTTCCTTCCTTGTCTAGTATTTATGATGGTGGGCATCAAGATAAGGTTTTGGATCTTTGGGAGAAGATGTTAAATCGTTATTTTGAAGGTTAAACCTGTTGAAACAAATTTTAGCTTTATTTTTAGAATAAATCAATGTGAGGGTTTAACCATAGCCCTGCTTATCGCAATTATGCCTTTAGACCATAACCCTCCCCTCCAAAGCAAGAGAAGGCTTTTAGATCCCTAATAACTATATTGTAGGGGAATATTTATTGGATACTTGTTAATAGGTTTTTTCCTAGAAGAAAAGTGGAGCGCTTAGATTGAATCTATGAGCAGCTAAAAGCTAGCAAAAGTATAGCCTCAATACTAGTTGAGGCTACATAGAATAAGCATAAGATTTCCTAAGGATATAAAAATACTTTTATTCAGTTTTTCAGGGTTCTTATAACAGTACTAGGGCAAACGCATCTAAATTTCTAAAGGAAATTTAGCCACTTATTCCCAATGTTTAATGTTTAAATATTGAATTTTTAATGATTCTGGATTAATCTTAACTCCTGTTTTGAGTAAAAGCTATTTTTTAAGCTCTAGGAAAGTTTAAATGGATTGTTTTTTTATTCAACATTTGGGGCGATGGCTCTAAAATTATTAAAAATGATTTTAGATGCGTTTGCCCTAATAATAGCCCCTTTTTTCGTATATTGTATTTAATGATAACAGATTGTTTATGAGTAGTAAATAGCTGTTTGTAAGTCAAAATCAGTAGCGCAAAAAACATGAAAAACATTTTAACCCACTATCCCATTAAGCAAGACTTAATCAATAACCATTATTCCTTTATAGATGGTAATGCCTTTAATATATCTTCTAAACTGGACAATGAGTTCAATCGATTTTTAGAGGATTGGCAGCATTTGGAGCCAGACAACTTTCTCAAAGACAATAAATCTTTTAGATTAAGAAGACTTCTATTTTTTTAGGTTCTTTGACAGTTTTTGCCAAAACTAGGATTTGTAAGCAAAAACTCTAAATTTAAAATGCTGAAAATTGGTCATATTAAAAGTAAAGCGTTTTACTGTTCTCAGTAAATTATTAGTTCCTTCAAGAGCAGCATTTGA
>JAAEPD010000399.1 GCA_024222455.1 Aureispira sp. | reverse complement strand
TCAAATGCTGCTCTTGAAGGAACTAATAATTTACTGAGAACAGTAAAACGCTTTACTTTTAATATGACCAATTTTCAGCATTTTAAATTTAGAGTTTTTGCTTACAAATCCTAGTTTTGGCAAAAACTGTCAAAGAACCTACTTTTTTTATTGCACTATTATCTTTTTTGCTACACTATTTTGCCCATCATTCAACTCTACAAAATACATATTTGGAGACAGCTTGCTCAAGTCTAACTGCACTTGTTGATTTCCAGAGATAGCATTGAGTTGTTGAGTTTGTACTTGTTGTCCTAAGCTGTTGGATATATTAATAGTCAAATCAGTAGATTCTTTTAGTGTTAGCAATATAGTCTTGCCCTTGAGCAGGATTAGGGGCAATGATAAAATTGCTGACAGCACTCAAACGCTCTACTACACTTGTAGCTACAGAGAGAGGTGTGCCTTGACGTTTAGATGGATTAATTCCATGTTTGAAAAAATCATATTGCCCTTGTCCCCCACAATCTGTGGTAATAAAAACTCCATTAGCATTAATAAAGGCTATACCCTCAATCAAAGATTCGATAGATGAGATCTTGTTGCTAGAAAAACGTTCTATTGCAAATAAAACTTCGTTAAACGAAGTAACGTCATTTGCTCCATTGATTCCATGAGTGCGCAGTGTGTTACAGAAATTAGCTAAAGCAATGGAATCTGCTACTGTAAAACTAGGGTTGGATTGTTTTTGAACTGCTGCAAGTATTGGAAAAAAACCACAACAAGATTGTCCTCCAGTAAAGCCATTCAAAAATGAATCAATTAGTGTTTTTTGTTGTCCTAAGTCATACCCTACAGCTGTAATATCTATGATATCCCCAACAGCCAAAGAAATGCCTGTTCTACTTTGGTTAGCAGGTATGAAAATACCATTTACACTTGTTCCAACGATAATATCTCCATTAGGGGAAGTGCCTGCTAGAGTTCCTCTTTTTGTAATGATGAACTCGGTATTGGGTAAACTGTCTGATGCTTGAATAGCTAAGGTAGGTGCAGTAGTTGTACTGTTGATTGCTATTGCTGAACCTGTGCCAGTAGTTACCTCTGGAACAACTATCCCAAAACTACAACATTTGCTAACTTGAGCCAAAATCGTTTGGGAAGTAAGTAAGAAGAAGAGCAAGAAAAAAAACTTAATACATTTGATTTATCCATAGCTTTTTTATAAAAAATGGTCTTAATAAGTTATTAGGTTAGTGCAATAGTCTTCTATTTATATAAAGTATGCAACTCTTATTGCTGAATGCCACATCTGAGCTTATAAAGGGGACTTTTATAGGCATGAATGGATTTTAGAGGGTAGTTTCTAACCGAATTTTCTGCTAGAACTAGACAGATTTATCCCATGAGTCTTTTTGCACTAAAATAGATTGGTGGGCTGTTTCCGTTGCGGAATATTGATAAAACCAAGAGGACTACTTGGGTTCACTCGAATGTAGAAGCTCCACGTTTCTCGTTGAGGCTGCCAGTTGAGGCCCATTTGCCAACAGTGTAAGTCACGAGAGAAGGTGAAATCGGGGAAGGTTAGACGTTGTTGCGAAAAGTCGTAACCAATACGACCTACTCGAATTTGCCAACCTTTAGAGAGGTTAATCCCTCCTGAAAAAGAAATTTCATTAGTCGTCAACATGATACTGTCAACACCCTCAAAATAACGTTGTTGTATCCGCAAATTATAATTAATACTTACAGACTGAAGAAGTTTGAAGGCCTGCTTATTTTTGCTAGTTTTTTTAGACTTCGGGTTACTTTTTTTGCCTTTGAATATACTTTCTATAATCTGAGGAGTCAAGCGTGCGGATACCCTTAAGTTTGCTGTAGTCAAACGGGCTAAACGTTTATTTTGAGTCCATTCAAAGGTGTTTAGACGAACATTGTTATCTATATCTGCAACATAGGGGTCAAATACAGCAGAGAACGTGACTCCAATGTATTTGAATAAGGTAGTATTTGCACTAAAATTGAAGGTAGACAGGTGCAATGAATCCGCCATGAAATTATAATTTCCATTAAGGCTAACATTGTTTAGCAAGACTACTTTTTTGTATGGATCTTTGCTTAGCGAATCCTTTTTGTTCCGTCGAACACGAGCATCAAAACGCCCAGAAATAGAAAAGGTTAAGGCTGCTTGTTGGCCACCTGTTGGGTGGCTTCTGAAACGACTATATTTAGTGTACTCATCATAATATCGTGTATCAACCTGTACCGAATCGTAGAAGCCCCAATTATCAGAAGTATAGTCTGGTCGCCAAGTAAAACCAACATTGGGTCTAAATACTCCTCTAATTTTGTTGAGTGGACCAATATTGAATTTCCCTGTAGCAAAGATTTGTGTATTCATATTTAGGCTTGCCCCAAAATCATGAACAGTATAAAAGCCATAATCTCTTTTGGTAATAAGCGTTCCAAATGAAGTATCATTAGTCACACTATCTATTTCCATTGTAGGATCTAAGTATTGATTATCTGCATAGAAATACCAATAACCTGTGTAGCGTACAGAGGGTTGAATATTTATATATTTTAATACTTTGAATGACATGTTAAGGTTAGGACTGTGCTTGATGTCATAGTCCATATTGTCTAAAAAGTCTTGAATGCCTCCAGGTTGGAATAATACCGTATCAATAGTACTTCCAGAGTTTCTAGCAGACATGTTATAACTCAATCCAATCCGTTCATACCATTTAGCTTTGCCAACTGCTTTTTTTCGCTTGAATGGGAAAATTTGATTCATCCTCAAGTCTAGTTGAGGAAGGGTAATAGTCATTTTTCGATTAGATGTATTCTGAGAAACATTCATTCTAGCTGATAAGGAAAAAGGTGTACCCAAAAAACGCTTATTGTAAGATACACTAGAGGTTAAGGTAGACTGTAGTATATCATTAACATTGAGTGAATTGTTCTGAAAGTAAGAGGCTGTACCAAAGTTAATGTTGGTGCTAAATGTTTGACTAGGGTGTGCTTTTTGGTCTTGGGTATGTATCCAACGAATATTGAAATCTCTACGAAGTTCATAATCTGGGGTTCCTTTTTCGTCTTTCTTCTGATTACTAAAGTTAACGGATAGGCTACCATTATATTTATATCGTTTGCGATATCTAGTATCTAAATGAATTCGATAAGACCCACGCACATAGAAATCTCCTGTGATGGATAAATCCCAATAATCACTTAGTCCCAAGTGAAATCCAATTCCTCTAATTCCGGGTCCCCATTGTGGCGAAAAATCAATGTCTGTACTGATAATCAACCCAGAACGACGATCTTTAGTGATAGGGAAAAAACCAAAAGGTAATACTAGTGGTGTAGGTGTACCCATTATTTCTAAGAACGATGGTCCAAATACTAAAAGCTTGTTAGGAATAATTTTAGCCTTGGTTGTCCGAATACCAAAATGCGGAATTTTATGATCACAAGAGGTATATACACATCCTTGACTATATAAAACATCGCTACTTGCAGTAGTATCTTCTTCTGGACCACTTATGAATTTGGTGGCCTTAGATAATAAGAAACCATTTCCCTGTGCAATAGAGGCATCGTAAACCTTTCCTTTTTTAGACTTGAAGTTGAATACGATTTTTCGACTTTCAAATTTTTGTGATTTATCATCAAAAATAGGAAGCTGAGTCATCTTACCTGTACTATCTTTTATGCCTGTAGCGGTAGCAAGGTTGCTAGCAAAGTCAAATATAATATGCCCTGCTGATAGATTATATCGTTCAAAAACAACTTCCGCATTACCATATAAATAAACTCGCCTTGTCAATACATCATAGATCATAGAGTCTTTGGCGTTGTATTGTACTGGAACATTGAGCGAATCTGGAGACATAACGATAAGCTGGAAACCTGTATCTACTTGAGTCGATTTTATGCTATCTACTATCAAACTATCTAATAGAGGAAGGCTGTCTATTTGTATACTATCTATAGTTGTATTGTTCAACAAAGGCTTCGGAATACTGTCTGTAGTTGTTATGCTATCGATCAGTGGTTGAGGAATACTATCTGTTTTGGGTATAGTAATATTGGGTTTGTTGTTAGTGGTATCAAGTATGGCAACAGTATCTACTGTTGAAGGGGTGATAGGGGGAGTGTCTATTTTATTATTAGGAACAGAATCTTGTGGGATAACAATATTAGAAGCACTGGTATCTATTGTTGCAATTTGTTTGCTACTATCTTGAGCAGCTATTTTTTCTTGCTTTTTGGCTATACGTTGTGCTTTACGAGCTTTGCGAGCCTGTTTTGTGTTGTAGGGGTAGGCACATCCTGTATAAATAAATAGCAGGAGTATATAAAATAGCCAAATTTTGTAATACCTTTGCAACAACTTGGATGTGTTTAGTTTGTAAGCAAAAAAATTCGATTCTATATCGATGTCTTGTTGTAAATGACGCAAATTTTTGACACATCATCACCACCAATTCCCTACTTTAACGCCAATTTTGGATTGGGTTAACATTATTTTAGTTTATAGTTCCTGATTATTAGTCGTTTAAACTACTAATGAAGCTAGAGACTAGTGTTTACAATTTTACAAAATTAAAAAATAAAAGCATAAGCAAGTGAGAGGTGAGTTAATTTTTGGAATCATCTTATTGGTTTGTCTACCGTTGCATTCCCATGAGTTTAATTTAATGGTTGAATATAGTGAACCTTCTAGTCAGACAATGAGGGTGGTAATTGATGCTGGACATGGAGGAAAAGATCCTGGTTCTTTGGGTAAAAAGGCTAAGGAAAAGGATATTTCGTTGAAGATAGCTTTGAAAGTAGGAGCTTATATTAAGACCTATATGTCTGGGGTGAAAGTTATTTATACTCGCACAACCGATAAGTTTCTTCCTTTGCATGAACGTGCTCGTATTGCAAATGATAATGATGCTGATGTCTTTCTTTCTATTCATTGCAACTCTACCTTACCTAACCGTAAGCATATCAACGGAACAGAGACTTATGTTATGGGACTGCATAGAGCAGAGGATAACTTGTTGGTGGCTAAACGAGAAAATGAGGTGATCTTGTTGGAGGATAATTATAAGAGTCAGTACGGAGGCTATGATCCTAATTCGCCAGAAGGACATATTATGTTATCTATGTATCAGAATGCTTATTTATCTCAAAGTATTCTGTTGGCCGAAAAAATAGAAGGGCAATTCAAGAGTAGAGCCAATCGGAATAGTAGAGGAGTGAAGCAAGCAGGTTTTGCAGTTTTGCGAGCAACTACAATGCCTAGTGTATTGGTGGAAACTGGTTTTTTGAGTAATAGTACTGAAGAGGCTTATTTGTCAACAGATAAGGGACAAGTATATATTGCTTCAGCTATTTACAGAGCTTTCAAAGATTATAAATCAGCTGTAGATAAAGGTGGTTTGGTTTCTAAGCCAAGCAGGAGTTCATCGTCCTCATCTTCTGGTACTATAGGTAGTACTTCTTCCTCTAAAACTTCATCTATATCTAAAACTGGGGTTGTTTATAGAGTTCAGCTAGCTTCGTCTCCTAGCCCTATTGATACCAAATCTGGTCGTTGGAAAAAAGTATCGACAATAGAACGTTTTAAAATTAGTGGAGCTTATAAGTATTATTCAGGTAAATATAGTAACCTATCTGGGGCAGTAAGTCACCAAAAAGTAATACGCCAAAGTGGTTTTAGTGATGCTTTTATTGTCCCATTCAAAAATGGGGTGAAAATATCTTTGAGTGAAGCTAAACGGCTGACTGAGTAGTATAGAAAAAACTTTGGTCTGTAGAGTTTTTCTACAGACCAAAGACTAATTATTGGATAGCATAACGTATAGAAAGGGCAACTTCATTGTAGCTGCCATAGCCTTTTCTTCCTCCTCCAAAATTAAAAGAAGGTTTGAAATCTAGACTTAAATTTAGAGGGAACTTAAAAGTATATTCTAAACCTACAATACCATCTATACCCAAAGTGAGGTATGTTCTGTCCTCATAATAGTATTTGTGGTTACTGTGGCCATTCCAAAACCCAATATGGGCACCACCGCCAGCAAACCATCTAAAACCATCAATATTTGCAATGTTGCCATGGTATTCATACAATGCAGTAAGTTTTAGTCCAAATCCATTGTTATACCAAAGACGAGTTGCAACAATCCCTTCAATAATATGTGGTTCAGCTATAGCATATTTAATAGTAAATCCTAAATCAGAGCCTAATCGTGCACCCAAAGCCATTTTGTATTGAGCTTTTGCTTGTTGGCTGATTCCAAGACTACTAATAATTAAGGTCAGTACCAAAAGTAATTTTTTCATAGTATTAAAATTTTATTTATGGATAAAAATAGTATTTATCTTTAAGCCAAAGATTTATATAGAGCTTTAACATTCCTCTACATCTTCTTTTTGACAAGTTGTATGACAAATAGTAGAACAATAGCACCTACTGTAGCTGTGACTAAGCTTGCAAGACTAAAACCGCCTGTTTGTGTTCCTGCTATACCTAGTGCTCCTCCAAGCCAACCTCCTACAAAACTCCCAATAATACCAATAACAATATTTTCGACAGTTCCTAAACTACTTCCTTTCATTATTTGCCCTGCTAACCAACCTGCAACAGCTCCCAAAAGAATCCAAATTAAAATGCTCTCAATAGACATAGTATAATTTTTTAGTTTTTTAAATTATTTAGGTCGTTGAGACGCTTAACTGTTGAGGTAAGTCACCATTTGATCATTACAATAACAATTTTAAGGGTTGCAAATGTAGTAGAAAAAAAATAAAGATTAGTCTTGGGAAAGGGTGATCTCAATCATTTATTGACATAATTAACTTTTGCCAATAGATTTTTTGAGTAGTAATAAGCGTTAAAATTTAGTTATTCTGCTAGAGGCAATGGCCAAAACATGGCATTTATTGTATCTTAATAAATTAGTATATCTATAATTATGTTTTTAATAGTCCAAAGTATCTAACTATAGTTTGTGAAGTTTTCCTAATTGGTTGATAATTAAGAGTGTGTAAGGTGCTAGTGATGGCCTTTAAATTGTTTGTCATCAATTAATTAGAAAAGATTACTGCTATTTTTAGCTTGATAAAGCTAAAAATGCACAAACTATTAATCTAAAATACTATATAATATATGTTGCACAAAATATTATTGAGCATTGCGTTTTTGGTTGGAATAACAGTATCTGGTATAGCTCAAGAAGCTAGATTGGCTAGAATCTATTTTGCCAATCAGGAATACGAAAAAGCAGCGACTCTGTACAAAAAACTGTATGATAAGAATCATACAAATGATTACTATTTTGAGCGATATTTCGTAACCTTAATAGAACTGGAGGACTATAAAGAAGCTGAAAAAGTAGTAAAAAAAGCCATAAAAGCTAGTCCTGAAAAAGTACAGCGGTATGTAGATTATGGCTCTTTGTTTGAACGCCAATCCAAGATGGATAAAGCAAACGAACAATACGAGAAAGCCATAAAACTGTTACCAGGAAACCAAGCACAAATTCTTAAATTGGCTAAGGCCTTTGCTTCTAGAAAACAGTATGACTATGCTATTGCAACGTATGAAAAAGGTAGCAAGCTAATGAAGATTAAGAATATGTTTGCTTATGAGCTAGGATCTATCTATAGCCTAAAAGGAGATATTCCTAAAATGATTGGAAGCTATTTGGACTGTTTAGATTTGCAGCCAAGCCGAATGACTAATATCCAAGCCTTTTTTCAGCGAACTTTACCTAAATCAGAAGGGGGCTATGCTGAACTGAAGAAACAATTGTATGAGCGAATTCAGAAAGAGCCTAATAATACAGTTTATGCTGAAATGTTGATTTGGGTATTTATGCAAGAAGGTAATTTTGAAAGAGCATTGCAACAAGCTAAGGCTTTGGATAAACGACTTAGTGAAAATGGAACTAGAATCTATCGTCTTGCTCAAACAGCAATCAGAGAAAAAGACTATGAGACAGGTATAGATGGGTTTGAATACTTAATAAAAAAAGGTATCAATTGTCCATATTATATAGATGCAAAACAGCGAGTTTTGGCTGCTAAACGAGACCAATTGGTCGAGGGTTATGAATATACTAAAGAGGATTTAGTAGAGCTGGAAGCAGAGTATGAAGATTTTTTGAATGAGTTTGGAAGAAGTCGAAACACTTCTCCAATTATGCGAGAATTGGCAGACTTTGAGGCATTTTATCTTAATAATATAGATAAGGCAATTTCTATACTAGAAGAAGTGATCAAGATACCAAGTTTACCTAGATTGTCAGTAGCTCAAGCTAAGATTGATTTAGGAGATTATTATTTGATGAAAAGCGAAGTTTGGGAGTCCACATTGCTGTATTCACAAGTTGATAAGGAAATGAAGGATGCTCCTCTTGGAGAGTTGGCTCGATTCAAAAATGCTAAACTTTCTTATTATAAAGGAGATTTTGAATGGGCACAGGATCAATTGGATGTACTGAAAGGTTCTACTTCTGAGCTAATCTCTAATGATGCAATTGATTTATCTGTATTTATCATGGAGCATTTTAGCTTAGATACTACTGCAACTCCCATGAAGATGTTTGCAAAAGCAGATTTATATACCTTTCAAAATAAATTTGAGGAGTCCTTTAAGGTGATGGATAGTATCACGACTAAGTACAAAGGTCATGGATTAGAAGATGACATCTTGTATAATCAGTCTGAAATTTATATTAAAAAATATCAATATAATGATGCTATAGATGCTTTAGAAGATATAGTGGAGAAACACAAAAAAGGAATTTGGGTGGATAATGCATTGTTCAAAATGGGAGAGCTGTATGAAACACGCCTAAATGATAAAACTAAGGCAATGGAATATTACGAGAAAATATTGATAGAACATACAGGAAGTTTGTTTACGGTAGAAGCACGTAAGCGTTATAGAAAACTTAGAGGTGATGGGGTTCAATAAGTAGTAATAAATTCGAAAATAAAAAAAAACAGGAATATTTTCATGAAATATGTTCCTGTTTTTTTATGGATGAATATCACCATAGTACAAAAAAAAGGTCTTGAGCATATATTTGATGTTCAAGACTTTTTTATGGATATTTAATCGGGATTTTTCAGTGTATTACTGTAGACTTATTTGGTGCTCACTAATCATCTTACGAATATTAATCAGCGCATAACGCATACGTCCTAAAGCAGTGTTGATACTCACATTGGTAAGCTCAGCGATTTCTTTAAAACTTAATTCTGCGTAGTGTCTTAGTAATATAACCTCTCTTTGCTCCTTAGGCAATTCGTCAACCAGTTGACGGACCTTAGCATGAGTTTGGTTTTTGATCATCCGACTTTCTTGGTTATCGTCGGCTATCTTCACTACCTCAAAGATGTCAAAATCATCTGAAGGTGCTACTGTAGCTCGGCGCTTGTTTTTTCGGAAAAAATCAACACACAAATTGTATGCTATTCGGAGTGCCCATTGTAGAAACTTACCTTCTTCATTGTACTTACCTGATCGGAAAGTATCAATGATCTTGATAAAAGTTTCTTGGAAAATGTCATTGGCAAGATTCGTCTCCTTCACAAACATGAAGATAGACGTATAAATTTTGCCTTTGTGTCTGGTGAGCAGCGTTTCAAACGCGCGCTCGTCCCCATTCAAGTATGAACGAATGAGGTCTTTGTCGGTACAACAAGACTTACTTTGCATATTAACTAGGATTTACTTACAACTATACAACAAAATACAACTTAGAATAAAAATAAAGCTTGGTGTAAATTTTCTATCCAATAGGCAAAAAAATGTTTTTAGTTTTGAATGATTATTTTTTCTTTAGAATTGTGGTTATTTTTTCTTTTTAGATAAGATGGTTGATAAAATTATGTATTTTTGGGCAACTTATCTAATTTTTGGAGATTATTTTTTTTAGAGTATTGGTTCGTAAACTATTTACGTCAAAAAAGTTTAAAGGTTACATTGATGTCGAAAAAAAAGTCAATTTTTATAAAAGGAGCTCGTGCTAACAATTTGCAAAATATTGATATTGAGCTACCTTACAATCAACTCATCGTTGTGACAGGCGTTTCTGGGTCGGGCAAGTCTTCATTGACAATAGACACTCTATATGCAGAGGGTCAACGTCGATATGTCGAAAGCCTTTCATCTTATGCACGTCAGTTTTTGATGCGCATGAAAAAACCTGATGTTGATCAAATTAAGGGATTGTGTCCAGCTATTGCTATAGAGCAAAAAGTAGGTAACAAAAACGCTCGATCTACAGTCGGAACATTAACCGAAATCTATGATTATTTACGGTTGTTATATGCCCGTATTGGTAGAACTTTTTCGCCAGTTACTAACCAAGAAGTCAAGAAGCATGCCATTTCAGATGTAGTGGATCATATTCTTAGTTTAGAGGAGGATGCAAAAATCATGCTATTGATCCCTTTGTCTATAGTGGAAGGCCAGGAATTATCGGCTGTTCTAGATTATTTGCTGAAAAAAGGATTTACTAGAATTAGTGTAGATGGAAAGATGACAAAAATTGAAAAATTTTTGGAAAAGGTGGCTGATTTCGAAAACCCTAAGGAGCGTATTCAAGTCTTAATGGATCGTTTTGTTGTTCGCAAAGATGACAAAGAAAATAACAAACGTATTGCAGATTCTATTGATAGTTGTTTTCAACAAAGTAGAGGTCTTTGTGTAGTGCGTGATTCTGATGGAAATGAACGATTATTTAGTAGTCGTTTTGAAGCAGATGGTGTTGCATTTGAAGAGCCAACTCCTCAGTTGTTCAATTTCAATAGTTCTCTAGGTGCTTGTCCTGCTTGTGAAGGTTATGGTAAATCGATAGGCATAGATCGAGATAAAGTAATACCCAATAAGACCAAATCTATATTTGGAGATGCTGTAGCTTGTTGGAGAGGCGATAAAGTTGGTAAATGGAAGCGTGATCTGCTAGAAGTAGCCCACCATTTTGATTTTCCAGTACACCGACCATTCAAAGAGTTAGATGAAGCTGATATAGAGGTACTGTGGGAAGGGAATGAACATTTTAGAGGTATTAATGCTTTCTTTAAAGATTTAGAGGAGCATTCCTATAAGATTCAGAACCGTGTGATGCTTGCTCGTTATAGGGGGAAAACAGAGTGTCCTAGTTGTAATGGCTCTAGATTGAGAAAAGAGGCTTTATATGTCAAAATCAATGGTAAAGCAATCTCTGACTTAGTCAATATTCCAATCAAAGATTTATCTCAGTTCTTTGAGGATATGACCCTAACAGAAAGTGAAGCGTATATTGCCAAACGATTAGTTTTGGAAATCACTACACGTTTACAGTTTATGTTGGATGTAGGATTGAGTTATCTAACTATTAATCGTATATCTGCTACACTTTCAGGTGGGGAGGTTCAGCGTATTAACTTGACTCGCTCTTTAGGAAGTAATTTAACAAGTTCTTTATATATACTGGATGAGCCTAGTATTGGCTTACATCCTAAGGATACAGACAGATTAGTTAATGTACTGAAAGCCCTACGTGATCTAGGGAATACAGTAGTTGTAGTAGAACACGAAGAGGATATTATAGCCAATGCAGATTTCTTGGTCGATATTGGGCCAGGAGCTGGTGTACATGGGGGAAATGTAGTATTTGCAGGGCCTTATGAGGAAATCTATGATAGAGCTAATGAGTGTTTGACTGCCAAGTACATGAATGGGCGTATGCAAATCCCGATGCCTAAGGTACGTAGATCGTATACTAGTGAAATTAGGATAGTAGGGGCCAAGCAACACAACCTTAAAAATGTAGATGCAACCATTCCTTTAAACACCTTAACGGTAGTAACAGGGGTCAGTGGAAGTGGAAAAACGACTTTAATAAAAGGTATTCTATATCCTATTTTACAATTCAAACTGGGTGAATCTGTTAAGCATAAACCAGGCAAGCATGAAGCGATAGAAGGCGATTTGAAAGTGGTTAGAAAGGTAGAAATGATCAATCAACAACCTATTGGTAAATCCTCTCGTTCTAATCCTGTTACTTACGTAAAAGCCTATGATGCTATTCGTAAGCTATTTTCCAATCAACAAGCATCCAAAATTAAAGGTTACAAACCAAAGCACTTCTCTTTTAATGTAGAAGCTGGACGATGCGAAACTTGTAAAGGAGAAGGGGAAACAATAGTAAGTATGCAGTTTTTGGCAGATGTGCGCCTAACCTGTGAAGAATGTGAAGGCAAGCGTTTCCAAAAAGAGGTATTGGATGTGACCTATAAGGGCAAGTCTATTTTTGATGTACTCAATATGACGGTAGACGAAGGCTTGGAGTTTTTCAAAGAACAGGATGATATTATTACTAAACTAAAACCTCTGCAAGATGTAGGTTTAGGCTATATTGCTTTAGGTCAATCGTCTAGTACTTTATCAGGAGGAGAAGCACAACGTGTTAAGTTGGCATCTTTCCTCAACAAAGAAAGTTCTAGTCAGCATATCCTTTTTATATTTGATGAACCTACTACGGGGCTACATTTTCATGATATTCGGAAACTCCTAAAAGCTTTTAATGCCTTAGTTGAAAATGGACATTCTGTATTGGTAATTGAGCATAACCTAGAGATTGTTAAATGTGCTGATTATGTCATAGATCTTGGACCAGAAGGCGGGGCTAATGGAGGACATCTAGTCTTTCAAGGAACTCCAGAAGAGTTATGTGAATGCAAGGAGTCTTTTACAGGGCAGTATTTGAAAGAAAAAATGGAAGCAACTACTGAGCTAGTCTAATATATTAACTATAAATTATTAATCATCAACTAGTAAAAACTATCTGATTATGGCTTTAATGTTAAAGAAATACGCAAATCTCTTAGTCAACTACTGTGTAAGTTTACAACCAGGCGAAAAACTATTGATAGAGTCTACTACACTGGCAGAACCATTGATCAGAGAAGTGTATAGAGCTGCACTCCAAGCAGGAGGATTGCCACATATTTCTATGAGTTTTAGAGACCAATACAATATTAGAATGAAGCAAAGCAACAAAGAACAACTACAATATGTTGATCCTTTGTATGCAAAAGCAATGGAAGAATTTGAAGCTTATATTCACATTCGTGCACCGTTCAATACAAGAGCTTCTCAAAATGTAGATTTTGAAAAAGCACGTATTGCAGCAGAGGCCAAAGCACCTTACCGCAAGCGTTATTCGGAGCGGACAGCTACCCTAGAAATGAAGCGCAACTTATGTGAGTACCCTACATTGGCCAATGCCCAAAATGCAGGAATGTCTCTTGAAGATTATGAAGAATTTATATACAATGCCTGTTATTTGAACGAGGCAGATCCAGTATTCTGTTGGCAAGAAGTTGGTACTTGGCAGCAAAAAATAGTAGACTTACTCAACACCAAAAGCAAAATACGCTACAAAGGAAAAGGAACAGATATTACTTTCTCTACCAAAGGTCGTGTTTGGATAAACTCTGATGGCAAAACCAATATGCCTTCAGGCGAGGTGTATACCTGTCCGGTAGAAAACTCAGCAAATGGCATAGTACATTTCTCTTATCCATCTATTTATTTAGGAGAAGAAGTAGAAGGTATTACCCTTTGGGTAAACGAAGGATATATAGAAAAATGGGAAGCTAAAAAAGGACAACGTCTATTAGATCGTATATTCCAAATAGAAGGCGCTCGTCGTTTTGGAGAGGCAGCTATAGGTACTAATAAGAGTATCCAGCAACCAGTCAAAAATATTCTTTTTGATGAAAAAATAGGAGGAACTATTCATATGGCAATAGGTCAATCGTATCTACAAACAGGTGGCAAAAACCAATCTACGATCCATTGGGATATGATTGCAGATATGATGAATGGCGGTGAAATTTATGCTGATGATGAAAAGATTTATGAAAATGGAGAATTCCTATTTTTGTAGATAAGAATTATCAACTTTATATTAATGGTTTAATATAGCAAAGGCTGTATTAAACCATTTTTATTTTAACCCTAACTCAATTATTGGTATATTAACAATCCTTATACTAATAAACCTATAAAACCTAATTTAGATGTGTGATCTGAACGAAGGCTTCAAACTTTGCTCATGTGATGGAGATAAACTCCCTATAGAAAAAATAGACTGGATTTTAGAACGCAGAAATGAAGAACTCCCTTTTCGAGTGCGAAAGGGCATGGCAGCCCAGAACTATATCGGAGGACACGAAAAGTATATCAAAAGCATAATAGCAACACACCTCAATGCTAAAAACTGTTTTGATTTTGATTATGAACCCAAAGAGGATGATTTACTGAAAATTAAGAAAAGAGAAAATGGAGCTAGACATTGGTATAGCTATCGTTTTGTTGCAGGCAAATGGGAGGAAGACAACAGTACATCCTTTGATAGTTGGCGAAGCCAGCATGAACGTTATCGAAATGGGAAAAACCAAGAAAATATAAATGACCTATTTGACGAGCAAGCCGAATCAATGCTTACTCCAGATGATTTAGAAGAACAAAATAAGAAAAGTAATGCAATACTAAAACAGCTAGAAGCCATGAGAGCAAAGGTTGTTAAAAAAGAGGAGGAAGAGCAAAAAAAGAAAACTGATGCAGTACAGGAACAACTGGAAGCTATGAAAGCAAAGATCATCAAAATGGAGGTGGAAGAAAAATTACAAAACTTAAAAAAGTTGCGAGCGACAGGAGTTATTACAGAAGAAGAATTTAATAGTCAAAAGGCAGAGTTAGAAAAATAAAAAGAATATGGACCTTAAAGAATTTGGAAAGCTTATTCAAAAATCAAGAAAAAAGCTAGATCGCTACAACAAGATCATACAATCCAATACTCGTAATAGTTTTGCCTACCAACAACGAATGGAAGTCAATATATTACTCGGAAATGTAGAGCAAGGGCTTCAAGATCTAAAAAAAGCCTTAGAACTATCTCCCAACGATCAAGATTTGATCAATCATCCACTCAATATTAACAACACCAATCCTGCTGCTCCAACTACATTAGAGTATGCTATGTTATTTTTTAATATAGCTAACTATTTTTATCGAAAAGAGGAGTACAGTACAGCTTTGAAATATATTGATTTAGCATTAGATAGAGAAGATCGTCTACATAACGTTTTTACACTAAAAGGATTCATTCTACACGAGGGTAAAATAGATGCTACTAAAGCTCTCATAGCTATAGAAAGCGCATTAGCCTTGAAAGCTGATAGTGCGATGGCTCGCTACGGAAGAGGGCTAATAATTGCTAAAAAGTACCCTATGCGTTTTACCTTAAGTGAGAGTTTTGAACTAGAGAAAGACAATGGTGAAATAGAAGGAAATGTTTTAGAATTGCAGCAAGCATTGTCTGATCTTAATTTTGCTTTAGAACAATTAGGGGATAATAAAAATGTACATATGGCTGCCTTGTACCAAAAAATACAAGTACAGTATTCTCTTAATCAGTTTGATGAGGCAGGTAAGAGCTTAAAATATGCTATACAAGAGTACGGAGAAAATCAAATAGCCTATTTTTTAGGCACCTTAATCCATTTTCAAAGAGGAAATACAGAAGAGTCCAACAAGGATTTTAAGAAATTTGTAGAATCGATAGAAGAAGGGGATCTAAAAACAGTATTGCAAATGATTGTAAATAATGCTGATCCATCCAAAGGTAGTTTTGTGGAACAAGCACAGCAACATCTTGGAGGCAACAGTGATGATGATGCAGGCAGTAGAGGATCTATATTAGACGACATGGATTTTAATCTAAATTAAAAAAAATAAGCCAAATGTAAGTGCACCATTTGTTCTAAAACAGTACAATTACATTTGGCTTATTTAAACTTGTGCTACAAATTTTTATTCAATTATATATACAAGTCTCATAGGCTCACTAGAACAGCTATTTATAATTTGGTCAAAGATATAAACATCTCCTTGTTTAGCTTTTTTGATAACTTCTATAACTTCAGGGCTAAACTTAGAGCCTTTGTTGGCAATATCCATTCGCTGACTATCCAATGGTGCATAGACAAGATTAAAAGCAGAACAATTACAATTAATTTGTTTGTCTAATCCTAAATCATGAGTATACTCAGAGCTTAGAACTGTTTGTTGCTGAAACGCAGCAGCACCCCACGCATCTTTTTTCGCTAAGCCTATGAAAACATTAGGAGGAGGAGGATCTTGAACAACATATGATTTTCCTGTAAATTCTTTAGTCTTTATATTTGTTACTATTAACTCTAGCATCTGAGTTTCTCTCTTAGGAACACAAATGTAGCGATGAGGAGCTACTCTTCTTATAACACCAGAAGAAACAGTCACTTCTAAATCCTTATCTTCTGCACCTTTCATTTTAATAATAAACTCATTAGGAATTCTTCTATAGATATTAGGGTTTGGAGCTTTGTAAGCTGCAACTTCTATAGATATCTTAGACTTCTTTTTAAGATCTTTAGGCTTATTCCCTCCAACCACATTATTTTGAGGTGCCCAAAGTTGAGCCCATTTATTTTCACTAGTACTCATTTCTCCCAGCAATGTAGATACACAACTTGTTTGGGACAAAAGTAGGATGCCCATTCCCATCCAAAGACAAAAGCTTTTCATATCAAAATTAATTTTAACGGCCTATTAACCTTTTATTAACGAAGGAATTAGATGCTGTTTGTTATTTTTAGTAATAATTGTATGTCCCTAGTTAACTAAGGCAACTCACTGCACAAAGATAAGTAATAATTAAATAGGCAACATACTATTCAGAAGAATTACATCATTTTTTTAATTACAAAAAATTCTAGCGTTATGAGAATTTTACTTAAACAGTCTAAGAGACTTGTCATGGGCTTATCGCTCATGTTGGGAGGTACATTAGCCATCCCGCTACAAGCACAAAAAGCCCCCGATGTTGAAACTAAGAAGGGCAAGATTACCATTATCACCAAAACCATTGATAGTGAAGGCAACAAAAATGTGGAACGTATCGAAAAATCCTTTGATACAGATGCAGAACTTGAAAGTTTAGAAAATGAGCTTGATGGACGTTTTGATCTATCCAATGGAAATGAAGGTATGAAGATCATAAAAAAAGTGATCATCACAGATGAAGAGGTTGATGATGTCAGGATTGATGTACAGGTAGATGTAGATCAAGAGAAAAAGCCATTTTTAGGCGTTCAATTCAAATCGGATGGAGAAGGTGTTATTGTAACAGATGTTATCGAAAACTCAGCTGCTCAAAAAGCTGGCCTTCAAAAAAATGATCGCATTACTCAAATTGGAGGTGCCGAAATTAAGGCTATTCCTGATTTGCTAAAAGCCATTAACCAATTCAAAGTAGGGGATGAGATTAGTATAAACTACCAACGTGGCGAAACTACTCAGTCTGCTCAAGCTACCTTAGGTGAGCGTCCTACTCCTAAATGGGAGCAAAAATGGAGCTTTGATACCGATAAGCACATAGAGCATAGACACTATTTCAATGGTAGAAGCAATTATGGAAGCTGCAAAAGCGAAAATCCTTGCACACAATTGTCTAAAATGCAAGGTCAGGCATTTTTAGGAGTCTATATCAATAGCTCTAAAAATGGAGGCGCAGAGGTAACTTCTATTATAGAAAGTACAGGTGCAGAAGCTGCTAACTTAAAAGAAGCTGACCGCATTATCAAGATCAATAGAAAGAAAATAGCTTCTTATCATGAGTTGGTACAAGAGATCAAAAAGCATCAACCAGGTGATAAAGTTAAGGTAACTTATGTTCGTGATGGAGAGACTAAGAAAGTGCAAGCTACCTTGAGCAGTTTGGCAGATGCTAAACCAGAAAAGGTGAAGCAACTAGAAACACTTTGCGAAAAAGAAAATCCTGAAGTTAAGGAGCCAATCAATGATGAGCCAACTGTAGAGCCTGTTCAAAAAGAAGATAAGGAAGATGCTGCTGGTCAGCGTGTATCAGACTTAGAGGGTGTTAGTTTAGACCTATTCCCTAATCCATCTCAAGGCATTGTAAACATTAAATTTGAAGGGCAAAATGCTCCTTTGACTATTTCTGTATTGAATGTTGATGGAAAAGAGGTGTACAATGAAGAGGTTAGTGATTTTGGAGGTACTTACAACAAACAAGTAGATCTATCTGGAAATGCTAGTGGTTTGTATATTATCAATATCTCACAAGGCGAAAAAACAATGTCTAAGCAATTGGTATTAGAGTAAAATTAATATCGCTTAAGAAATAGACAACAGAGGCTATTCCACTTGTGGAGTAGCCTCTGTTGTTTTGTCAGTTCAACAAATAATCAGCGACTCTCCAATTTAGTATTAAACAATAAATAGTTGATTGCCTCAAATACTAAAACCTAAACTAATCCTTAGTTGGTATTATTTTATATAATCCATAGGTTTTTTGCCAAAACGTTCTGCATAGAGTTTAGAAAAATGGTTTACATTAGTAAATCCGATATGATGAGCGACTTCCGAAACAGTCAGAAACTGTTGTTGTTCTAAGGCCTTTTTTGCGATCAACAGTTTGATTTCTCTAATGTATTTATTAGGTGTTAATCCTGTCAAGCTCTTGACGCGTCGATGCAACTGTCGCTCACTTAGATTTAATTCAGCAGCAATAAATCCAATGTTCAACCGACCCGTTTGTAGTTCTTTTTCTACAATAGTTTTAAGTTCTTGAAGCCATTTCCCATCTACTGATACCAAAGGTTCTTCATGTGCTGTATTTTCTTTCAGAAACGCTTGTTGTTGTGTACTTCGCTTGAGCAAATTCTGAATGCGAACCAGTAACTCAGCCGCCGAAAAAGGTTTGACCAAATAGTCATCTACACCCAAACTTAAAGCCTGTAGTTTATTGTGCTGTTCAGCTCTAGCCGTGAGCATGATTACAGGAATTTTAGCATGATCTGTAGAACTCTTGAGGTTATGGAGCAGTTGCATCCCATCCATTATCGGCATCATCCAATCCGAAATTATTAGCTGTGGAGGAGTTGATGTTGTTTGAATATATTCTAAGGCTAAAGCTCCATTTACAGCATATTCAATAGCATAATAGGGCTTGAGTATATCACTAATATATTGTTGCATATCCAAGTTGTCTTCTACTACCAAAATCTTAATAGCTTGATCTTTGGGTAGACTAGGGACAAAAGGTGTTTCGATAGCCTCCTCTATGGAAATAGTATTAGAGGCATCTTCTTCCGAGATAGCTAAAGGCAAAGACAAGGTAAAGGTAGTCCCCTTTCCTAAGTCACTTTTAGCCTGCAAGCTGCCACCCAAAAACTGGGTCAACTCCTTAGCCAAGGCTAATCCGATACCTGTTCCACCCTGTATAGGGGCATGTGGTTGTTTAGACTGATAATAACGATCAAAAATATAAGGCAAATCATTAGCATGAATCCCTTGACCACTATCCATAACTTGCAGATAGAGTTGTTTATCTTTTTGGCTTACCTCAATAGTAATAGACCCCTTTGCAGAGGTGTATTTAAGGGCATTAGAGAGTAGATTGTTTACAATTTTTTCGAATTTAGTCCGATCTAAAACAACACATAAGTCAGGATCTAGCTGATAAAACAATTCAAAGCTAATTTTTAGAATTTCGGCCTGTGTTTCAAAAGGACTGCACAATTGTTTTAGAAATGGGTAGAGGAGGGTTGGTTCTGTCTTTAAGTCCATTTTGTTGGCCTCCAATTTAGATAGTTCTAGAATCTCTTCAATCAACTGTTGAAGTTGTTGTCCATTGCGTTGAGTGGTTTGGACGATCTTTTTTATTTTTTGGATATTCTCTTCGTAGTCCTTTTTGGTAATAGTGCTCATTGGCCCCAAAATAAGTGTAAGAGGGGTGCGCAACTCATGAGAAATATTCGCAAAAAAACGAGATTTGACATCATCCAAAGCTTGAAGTTTTTGAGCTTGCTGCTCAATTATTTTTTTATCCTCTTCTATTTGTAATGTTCGACGTTTTACCTCTAGATGTAGTTCTTCCTGTCGTTGTTGGAGCGTTCGTACACGCCAACGAGCATAACTCAATAAGCTCAAGACTAAAAAGAGAATCATACTCACAATAAACCACCAAGTCTTATAAAAAGGAAGTAAGACTTGAATGTCTGTTTTTATGGGGTTTTGTGTCCACTGACCATTGCTACCCTGTGCTTTTATAGACAAGGTGTATTGACCTGCAGGAAGGCCATTAATTCTTATTTTAGGAGTATTAGTAAACACCCAGTCACTATCATAATTCTCTATCTGATAAGCATATTTATTGCTTTTAGGGTTTTTGAAATCCAATAAGGCAAAACTTAAAGTGAAAAACTTATCGTTAGGAGCTAAGGTGATTTTTTGTTTATTCAGTAACTCTGTTGTTCTGTCAACCAAAGCACCAGAACTTCCATCAAATTGCTGATAATTGGTGATTTGAAGCTGCTCAGTTTGACTACTATTATCAATGAAATCTTTAGGATGAAACTGAACAATACCATTCAACCCACCAAAAAAAAGTGTTCCATCTGCTGCTTGATGGTGAGACACTCTATTAAACTCTTCGTGAGGAATACCATCCTTAGGCAAATAGGTGTTGATAATATGCGTCTTTTTATCAAAACGCATCAACCCATAATTACTACTGATCCACAGGTATCCAAAATCATCTTCATAAATCCCATAAGTAATATCATGAGCTAGTCCTTCTCTAGTAGTAAATTGTTGATAGCTATTGTTTTTTCGGTCTAATTTTATAATCCCTCCACCTTTAGTGGCCAACCATAATAAACCATCTGGAGCTTTGTGTATATGCAGAATGACATTAAACGGCAGCTTAGTTTTAGCATCACTAGACCATTTTTCTATTATTCCTTGTTTATAATCTAGTAGAAATAGCCCTTTAGCACTAGCAATCCAAAGTCCCTCCGTTGTATGTTTTAGGTCATAGATGGTTGCACCTTTTAGAGCTAAAAAATCATTGTACTGTTCAAAAAGCGAAAAGGTCCTTTCTTTGATATTATAACTAAAAAGTCCCTCTGTAGTCCCGATCCAAAGCGTATTCCCTCTTTGTTCTAAACAGAATAAAGATATTGCATAGTTTTTTAGGGCAGTGTTTTTATTTTTTAGGTGTAATGGAGGAATAGTATCGTATTCAAAGCGTTGTTCAGAAGGGAAGTATTGAGCCAAAATATCATCTCCCGAACTAATCCAAATACAAGCATTGAGACTATCTTTCAACATATCCATTCCTTGCCCTGCTATAGTCGAATTTTTGGTTTCTACGGAATTAGTATTATAGCCCTGTAATTTTTTTAAACCAAAGTAAGAAGCCACCAAAAGGCTACTATCATTCAAGGAAAGAATTCTACGAGTACTGTGTTTGGGGAGGTAAGTTTTGAATATTTTAGGTTGCAAAATTACCTTTTGTACACCAGCAGTAGTGCAAATCCATGCTAAGTTTTGATTGTCTATATATATTTGAGGAAAGGGAACAGGAAAGCCATTGTAGCCCAAGGATGGTTCTAGATCTTTTTTGTCAAAACTATAGAGCAACCCCTTTTGAGGATGTAAGATGTTTAGGTGTGTGTTTGTTTCGCACCAAATGTTATTATCCTTAGGGGTGATTTGGAGTGCTCCATATCTTTTGAACTCTCGTATAGGCTTGGCTATAAGCTCTAGGCTAGGATGGCTATAACTAACAAGTTCTTGAGCTTGATTTAAATGCTTTAATTGAATTTGACTATCTATTTTTTCCCACCACCAAATTTGCCCCGAACTATCTACTCCCATTAATCCAGCAGCAGGAGCAAGCTTTTGTTTGGATAACAAGGTTCCTTTATGGTCTATCTCTAAAAGTTGATTTCCTGTTTTAACTCCAATTGATTTTTTACTAACAATGATTTTGTCAATTTGACTATTAGAGAAGTTATAAGGAACTAACGAAATTTTTTGATTAGCATACAAATACAGTTGACCTGTGATAGTCCCAAGGTAGATTTCTTGATTAGAACTGGCATATAAAGCCGTAATATTTTCCTTCTTCAATTCAGCAAAATTATGCACTATCGAATCAAAGGGAATTATCTCTTCAGTGCTAGGGTCAAAAATGTCAATCCGTTTAAAAATACTCTTAGGATGCGACCACACAATATTGCATAACCAAATTTTTCCTTGGTCATCTTGCAACAATTTTTTGATATGTTTATCTGTAATCGAGCTGTGTGCAGAGGTATAAGATTTGAAGGAATATCCATCATATTTATTCAATCCAAAAGAGGTTCCTATCCAAATAAAACCATCTCGATCCTTTAGTACCGAATAGGCAAAACGATTTGAAAGGCCATCTTCTATAGATAACTTTTGAGTATTAATCAGATAGTTTTGACAGTGGGTTATATCTGCCAAAAACAGTAAAATAATCAGGGAGAGTAACTTCATAACTAAGTAAAGATACAAAAACCATTAAAGATACCGAAAGTTTAATTTTAGACTAGGTTTGTTTTTATTTTATTGGTTGTTAGTGCTTTATGATCTGTGTCGGTTTTCGATCTATTTATGGCAGGTTTCGTAATTAGTGATAATTTATCTTTGCTTGAACAAAAAAACAATACCAAACCAGTTTGGTATTGAGTGAAATTAAAATCATTAATTAATCTATTAGATAAAGACTCTTTATATCCTAATCGTAGTCTGATTTTCCAAATTCTAATAGTCTAACTTCTTTTAATTAATTCCCATTTATTCGCAAAATTATGAAATTTTTAGTCACTACACTTAGCTTAATTTTTTTAGTTGTAAGCAATCTAACTGCTCAAAATGTTGGAATAGGAACAGCCACTCCACACACTAGCGCCAAGTTGCATATTGAAGATGCCAACAGAGGTCTACTTATCCCTAGAGTAATCCTAAATAATGTTAATACAGCAGCACCAGTTACGGCTCCTGCAGTTGGTCTATTAATATACAATAATGGAGGTGCAGCCACGAATGGTTTTTATTATTGGAATGGAAGTATTTGGGTGCCTTTGTCTGGAGCCGCTGTAGCCTCAACAGATTTGTCAGATGCCGATAATGATACCAAAGTACAAGTAGAAGAAAGTCCTGATGAGGATATTATTCGATTTGATGTAGCAGGAGTAGAAGTTATGCGTCATAATGGAAATCGTTTACACACCAACGGATCTAATTTGCTTGTAGGCAATAATGCGGGGGCTAGTAATACTGGGATAGATAATACATTTTTAGGTGCAGAAACTGGTCGGTTTAACACCACAGGCAATTATAATACTTTCATAGGTCGTCAAGCAGGACAAAGTAACACCACTGGGAGTGGTAATGTGTTTATTGGACGTCAAGCTGGGATGTCTGCTACTGTTGGGCAGCGTAGCACTTTTTTAGGTGCTCGTTCAGGAATGAATAATAGTAGTGGAATCAACAATACTTTTTTAGGTAACGAAACAGGTTTTTCTAATACTACAGGGGAGTTCAATACTTTTGTAGGTCGTCAAGCAGGTTATACCAACATAGCTGATAGAGGAACATTTATAGGTGGTGGTGCGGGCTATAGCAACACTACAGGAGTCTCTAACACTTTTGTAGGGCAACTAGCAGGAAATGCCAATACCATTGGAGAGCACAATACTTTTGTAGGGCAAGAAGCTGGTTATAGAAGTACCACAGGGGATTATAATACCTTTATGGGAAAAGGTGCAGGACACGAAAATACCTCAGGAGATGCCAATACCTTTTTAGGTTATGTAGCAGGACGTAATGTAACTACAGGCTTTAGAAATACTTTTGTAGGAGCTTATGCAGGTTTTAATATTACCACAGGTGCTCGAAATACATTTATAGGGCATTATGCAGGTTATAATACCACAATTGGCGATCAAAATACCTTTATTGGGCAGTTTTCGGGCGTAACCAATACTTCTGGTAATCAAAATTTATATGTTGGGCAGCAATCGGGAGAGTATAACACTACAGGTAGTTACAATACTTTTTTGGGTTTTCTTTCTGGGAATAACAATACCACAGGGGAATATAATACTTTTGTAGGTCGAAATTCTGGTAATGCTAATACTATTGGTGTTAGAAATGTTTATGTAGGTGCAGGCAGTGGTGTGAGTAGTACTACTGCAAATTATAATGTTTATGTTGGGCAGTTTGCTGGGCAAGACAATACTACAGGCAGCCAAAATACTTTTGTAGGGCAATTAGCTGGAAGTAATAATATATCGGGAAATTCTAATACTTTTATTGGGCGAAATGCAGGCCCTGCCAATACTACAGCTATTCAAAATACCTTTGTAGGTCATGAGGCTGGTTTTTTGAATGAAACAGGTGGTTATAATACCTTTTTAGGAAAAGGAGCAGGGCATGAAAATGTAAGTGGTGAACGCAATACTTTTTTAGGTTTTGCTGCTGGTCGCAATACTACAGGCTCTCGAAATGTCTTTATTGGTCAACAAGTAGGTTTTAACGAAACAGGTTCTAATCTCTTGTATATCGATAATTCTAATACCAATGTGCCACTTATTTTTGGTAATTTTAATACCAATCGTGTTGGAATAAATAGAAGGGCAAGTGCCAATACTCTTGAAGTAGGTGGAACGGCTTCTAAAGCTACTGCAGGTAATTGGGCAGCCAACTCAGACCGTAGAATCAAAACTGAGGTAACTGAAATCGACAATAGCTTAGAGTTAATAACTCAAGTTACGCATAGATTTAGTAAAAGTAAGGTAGAAAGTTTAACTTTATGAGATGCAAGATAAATTAGACTTATACACAGATTATTTATTAACAACCGTTCATCAAGCAACAGCAACTGGC
>JAAEPD010000398.1 GCA_024222455.1 Aureispira sp. | reverse complement strand
GCATATTAAAAAATATCCAAAATTAAAAGATGAAATTGAAGAAGCCTACAAAAGCGTGTATAGCAAAAAGATATTACCATCTATGCGATCGCTACAGTTCGGAGGCAAACCTATTGAGATCTCGCCTAATAGAGTTTATAATTGTGCTTATCTACCTATTGATAGCATTGAGTGTTTTCATGAAATAATGTTTTTGTTACTTGGTGGAACTGGAGTAGGTTACTCTGTACAAAACCACCATGTATCTAAACTACCTATAGTTAATAAACCTTATGTTAAAAGAACTAGAAGGTTTTTAATCGGTGACAGTATTGAAGGTTGGGCTGATGCAATTAAAGTTCTTATGAAGTCTTATATGGGCGATAAGAGATCATCTAGCGTACAGTTTGATTATTCTGATATTAGACCAAAGGGAGCTCAATTAGTTACGTCTGGTGGTAAAGCGCCAGGACCACAGCCATTAAAAGAGTGTATACTAAAAATTAAAGGTATATTCGATGCTAAAGATGATGGTACACCACTTACAACAGTTGAAGCACACGATATAGTTTGTCACATAGCTGACTCAGTTTTAGCTGGTGGTATACGTAGAGCTGCTTTAATTAGTTTGTTTTCTGCTGAAGACAATGAAATGATTAGTTGTAAATCAGGCAATTGGTGGGAAACAAACCCACAAAGAGGTAG
>JAAEPD010000397.1 GCA_024222455.1 Aureispira sp. | reverse complement strand
GGAAATCGACACCGAAAAACTTCGATGCCGATTTACCGCCTTAGAAAAGCCATTCATTTTGCCCTTACATTTCTATTCTGCAAATGTGCTTTAGAAAATTCGGGATGACTTATGTTTTTTTGTTCTATACCAACTTATTCGCATTCAATTTCTTGACCTTCTGTATCCCAACATTTAGAAGAAGCAACCAATCCATTTTTATAAGTAACAAGTCTCTTCAGCTCTCCAGTTTTATACCAGATCTTATCATACTCAGAAGTAGACTCTCTTTGTTTATTACCATTCATCCACCATCTTTTTAATGGTCCTGCTGTTTTCCCTTCTTTATAAAAAGATATTTGTTGCAATTTTCCGTTTTCATATTTCCAAGTATATTGGCCATCCAAAAGACCATTTTCAAGCCCATACTCAAATTTATATTTATAACGTCCTACTATTTTTTCTCCATAAACAATTCCTGTAGCAGGTTTTTGGGTTGCTTTTACCACATAAAAATGTTCATTTGATTCAATTGCACTATCAGGATATCTCTCTTGGCCATAAGTAAAAAAACATGCTGTAATTAAAAATACTGTGAATACCGTTTTCATTTTTTATTATTAGGGGGTAATTAAATTCATAGCTTAACTTTGCTAGTTTCAATCTAATAATGTCAATATTTATTTTGGTTACAGTCTCTTCTACAATGAATTCCCAATTATTCTAGTTTTATATAACTCTATTAAACCTTTATTAATTAACCTTTAGGTTCTTGATGCATTTTCTTGAAATGCATCAATGCAGGAGCCCACATGTGCTTGACAGGGTCTACATCTACATGGATAACAGAACAACGTTTTTGTGCTTGACAACGTTTGATTGCAGCGCTCAACTCAGAAGAATCGGCTACACGCTCACCATAAGCCCCCATACTTTCGCCCAGTTTATCAAAAGCAATTTCCCCCAAATCTGCATTAATTGTTTCCTCTTCGCTCAATGATTTCTTGATCAATGTTTTCAAAGGTTTCAAGGCAAATTGCTGAGTCATTTTTACCATTCCCCACTGTTTATCACAACAAACCAAATAAATAACATTAAGGTTGTTGCGAACAGCTGTTTCTACCTCTTGCATATGGAATCCCATAGCACCATCTCCAATAATACAATACACCTGTCGATTGGGTGCCGCAGCAGCAGCACCTAAAGTTTGGCTTACACCAGCTCCAAGCATTCCCATTTTAGGGGTAGAAAGCATAGAACCAGGCACCTTACAACTGTGATAAAAATTGCCCCATACGGCACTATTCCCTCCATCTAGAATTACAATTGCATCATCCTCAAAAGCCTCTTGACATTTTTTGCCTACATGACAAGTAATCATAGGAGTAGCCAAATCGGTTAATTTGCTATCTAGTTTTTTCTGACTCTTATCTTTTTCGGATAAATACTTATCTAAGTGCTTTTTGCGTGTATTGAGATCTATTGAGCCTTTCAACTTTTCCAACTCTACAGCCAATTGATTCAAAAACTCTTTTACATCAGCTATAATAGCAACGTCTACAGGTTTGTTTCTACCTAAAAAATCATCATCTATATCTACCTGAATCATTTTTTGCTGAGCAGGATTACCCCAATTAGGCATCTTGCCCCACCAATCTGTTTCCCCTATTCTAGATCCTAAACAAAGAATCACATCTGCCTCACTTCTCACTTTATCGTTCAATGGCACATGAATCATCGGAATAGCCAATTTGTTATCTTCGCTCAAAGCTCCTCGTCCTCCCCAACTGGTCACAACAGGGGCATATAATGTCTCCGCCACCTTTTTCAACTCCTGAAAAGCTTGTGCATGAATAATACCACTACCTGCATGAATCACAGGAGATTTAGCTTTAGCTAGCATAGATGCAGCTTCTTTGACCTGTGCTGCATTTGGTGAGATTGGAACAGTCCTTCTATATCTAGACGGTTCTAAAAATAATCCTTTAGGAAAAGGGAATTTATTGTTCATATAGTTTTCTGGAACATCCACGTGTACCACACCAGGTCTGCCTTTGTAGGCTATTCGGAGTGCTTGTCGCACGATTTCAGGAATTCGTTCTGGAAGCGGAACAGCTTCGCTGTACTTGGACATTGGGCGAATAACAGCACATTGATCAAAGCACTGGTAACTTCCTCCTCTATCTGGATAAGCAATAGGATTTCTTCTCGAACTAGTAATGAGCATTACTCTGTTTCCTTCTGCATTTTCTACTGCAACACCAGGTAAAGCGTTGGCCACACCAGGACCATTACTAGCAATACATACCCCCAATTTGCCTGTTATTCTAGCATAGGCTCCAGCCATGTGAAGCGCACTGGTTTCGTGCCTTGGAGTAATTAATTTTATACCATATTTTTTTAGGTTTGAATAAAACCCAAAATAAGTACCATCTATAATTCCAAATACTACTTCCACACCTTCCTTATGTAGCATTTTTGCAATAACGTCTCCTCCTTGTAAATTCATCGGATTAAATTTTATAGTTATAAAATTTAACAGCTGTCCAATGTATTTTCATACCTTTTTCGGTATGGTACAAAGATCAACATTTTATTAGATCAATTCACAGTATTTTTGTAATAAAAGCTCACTATACTTACAATTCTAACAGACTAAAAATCATCCTAAACCCTTATAAACAGCAATACGACTAACATTAACAACCTAAATTAACTAACAAATCTACAAATCGCTTATCAAAACAAAACGTATAGAATAGCTGGTTATTTTTTTTGTGCCCAATAAGTTAATCCACCCAAGCATAAAATTCCTATAAGAAATGGCCAAAAACTTCTCCCCTCTGCTGGTTTAGCAGCTTTTTTTTGATAGCCCAATCTCATCCATCCTTTCCAATATGCAGGATGTGGGTGTTCTTCTCCTTCTAGATAATCCACTTTAGCTTGTTGAAGAGCTAGCAGTCCTCTCTTCCCTTCAGATTTATAGTGCTTATAGGTTTTAGATACTGCCCCATGAGCCAAGTCATCCATCTTCAGCAGCGATAAGGTATCGCTAATCATACTAGAGGAGTAGCTATAGCTGATACCATAGCTTTTTACTAAATATTTGAGTGAATCATAGCTGTCTTTATTATCAGCATCCTTCATTAATAAAACCTCAAAAGGGACTTGCGCCAACTCTCGATTTGGACAAATTACAAACCGTTCGATCCCCCTACTCTCTTGCACCAATGTCCCCAACAATACTTTGTACAATCTTTTTGCTGCAATTGCATAACTAGTATCTAGTTCTGTCAAAAGAGGCTGTTCTAAAGCTTTGTGTAAGGCAGCTATATCCTTTTTTAATTGATCAAGAGCCACAAATTGCTCATAGGTTCCTATTGTCTTATGGTCTAGATAAAACAACTGTAACTTTTCGCCTATAAGGTAAAAATCTAGTATTGCCGTTTTATCATCTAACAAAACCCGAAGTTCTGATGCCGAGTGTCTCTTCCCTCCTGCTGTATAAGACTGCATGAAAATCTTATCTAAACCTGGCAAGTCCTCTAAATTGAACCAAAGAGGCAGTCCATTTTTTTGAGCATAATCTAACCTCATTTCCTTCAACAGCTGTAATTGATCGAAAGCATCTGACCAAAGATTCGGGCTACTTATAATCAACTCTAAGAGCTTTGCATCTTCTATAGATTGGGCCCATAAGCTTTCATATTTATCAATGTACCATTTCTGTAAACCTGAGGAAGAATTCAAATATCTTTGATGGTAGATAATCAACTGAGCTTGATTAAGCTCATGGATAAGGCTCAAGTGTTTCACATGCTGCTCTGCTTGATATTTGCCTTTGAGCCCAGCATATAAATGACGAAAGGTTCCCTCTAATTTAACACTAGAAATATATTCATAATTGGGCAGGTCTTGTAAGCCTTCTTTAGATAGGATATTTTTTTTCTCTCTTCCCTTCATGTTAATCAAAAGAGCTTGAGTACTGTTTTCTACAGCCTCTGTATACTTCTTCTGATCAATTTCTAGGCTAGCCCAATAATTTAGACTATCTATTTGCAATATTAGCTTCTCTAATTCGATAGAATCCCTAGAAACTTGAGCCTGCAATACTGTGCTCATCAGCATCAAAATCCACAACCGTAACAACATCTATCTATAATTTATAATTATTATTGCTGAAAGATAGCACTTTTATAGAAAACAAAACAACCTCCTTAGTCTCTATAATCTTGATTATTGAATTGAAAAGACGAAGAACAACTAAAACTATAGAATATTACATCTTTTTACGAAAGTAGGATATTTTTATCCAAGAAGACCAACTATTTCAAATATGATTGCTTATCATTGTTCAATATAGTTTTACTATCAAAAAAATTACCTAACAGACTCTATTTTTTGACCAGAAAAGCAACATGAGTGACTTTAGTATAAATACTATAACGAAAAACTTTAAGGACGATTTTCTAGCGGCTTTTAGTGTTGCTTTAGTTGCTCTACCTTTAGGTTTGGGGGTCGCTATTGCTTGTGGTGTACCACCTATGGCTGGTATTATTGCAGCAATTACAGGAGGATTAGTCACGACGCTATTCAAAGGTGGACATGTCTCCATCAATGGCCCTGCTGCGGGTTTGATAGTTGTAATTTTGGCAGGTATGGAATCCATGCAAGATGACACCTTAGCATCTGGCTTTCAGTATGTCATGGCAGCAACAGTTATTGCAGGTGGATTTCAAATGATCTTAGGATTATTGAAAATGGGCAAATTTGCTGATATGATCCCAAGTTCTGTTATACAGGGTATGTTAGCAGCTATTGGTGTTATTATTGTGGGAAAACAACTGCCTCTTGCTTTTGGTGTAAAACCAGAAGGACTACCTATTTTACAAGAACTTCAGAACTTACCTGAGTATTTTATAAATCAAAATCCTTTTGTAGGTTTAATCACACTTATATGTTTATTGGTCTTACTACTTCATCCTAAGATCAAGAGTAAATTGGTACATATTATTCCTGCACCGATTTGGGTATTAATGTTTAGTATTCCATTTGTTTTTATTTTTAATTTTTTTGATACCCATCCTCTTACCTTATTTGAAAAGAGCTATATCGTCAGTAAAGAGTATTTAGTCCAAGTACCTAGCAATGTAATGGCTAGCCTGATGTTCCCTAATTTTTCTAAGATTGGTGAGTTTGATTTTTGGTTTTTGGTCTTAACACTTACTGTTATAGCATCTATCCAGACCCTCGTAATTGCTAAAGCTGTAGATAATATAGATGAACAAAAACGAAAAACAAATCTTAATAAAGATTTGTTTGCAGTAGGCTTGGGTAGCACTATTTCGGGTGCAATTGGAGGATTGCCTTTGATCACAGTTATTGTTCGTAGTTCTGTCAATGTTCAAAATGGTGCAAAAACTCGTTGGTCCAACTTTTACCATGGACTTATTTTATTGGTTCTGGTCCTGTTTTTTGCTGGTTTTATACAAGTTATTCCATTAGCAGCTTTAGCTAGTTTACTGATTTTTACTGGTTATAAATTAGCATCTCCCAAAGCCTTTAAAGACACTTATCGAAAAGGTTGGGAGCAACTAGCTATCATGATAGTTACCTTAATAATAACCCTAAAACAAGATTTACTCATAGGAATTGTTGCAGGAACTATCACCACATTTATAATACATGTATTCCAATCTAAAATTCCGTTTAAAGAGTTTATTCGTTTGGCATTCAAACCTTATATAATCACTACGGAATTTGCACATACCAAAGAGTACTATGTACGAACTAAGGGTATTTTAAGTTTCTTGAGTATACTTCGCCTCAAAACTGCTCTTCGAAAAGTACCTAACGACCAACATTTAATCTTGGACGTTTCTCGTTCTAATATTGTGGACTATACTGTATTGGAATATTTGCACAACGATGCAGAAAAATATGATGTAGTGGCCAATAGGTTTGACTTAGTCGGTTTGGATGTACACGAAACCTCGTCTAGACACCCTAACTCCTTGCATGTACTACGCCGAAATAAACGAACACGACGTACTAAACGTCAGGACGCTTTAGACAAGCTCTCTCATAATTTTAATGGCAGATTCTTGCCCGAAACAAGTTGGGATGTCGCTAAGTATAAACAATTTGAATTCTTCAAGACACGTCCTATTGAGTACAAGATTAATACAACTAAGGGTCATTATCATAATGGTGATGTGCTTTGGGAAAGTTGTGATTTAATTTTTGATGAGGGTGCACTATTTGCGAGTCAAGAATACCACACTAGTATCATTCATTTACTGTTACCTAATACTATACCTACTTTTGTATTGGAAGAAGAAGGTTGGCTAGATAAACTGGGGATAAAACTCTCGCTCAAAGGAGATATTGACTTTCAAGAATTCCCTCATTTTTCTGACAACTTCTTATTGCATGGAGAAGATGAATCTGCTATTCGAGCATTTTTTACACCAGCATTAATCCAATACTTAGACAATCAACAAATCTACCATATTGAGAGTACAGGTGATGCTATGGTTATCTTCAAAGATATGCGTTTTGCTAGCCCTAAAGAGATTGAAGCAATGCACCTTTTTGCAAAAGAACTCTTGCTCGAGATATTGGAAGATGAATCTGGAACTGATAAGCCCCCTTCCTAATTTTTAGTCACCTTTGTTATAACTGTTCTTGGCTTAAGTTTTGTATATTGGAAGACAATAAAACTCCTTCTAACTTCTAAATTTAAGATATGAAAACATTGACATTAATACTCTTATTATTTGCTGCTCAATTTAGTTATGCTCAGCTTACTTATGATGTAGATAAGATAACTGCTACACAGGTTCCTTATTTAGTCAAAACTGCCTTCCAAAAGGGTGTATTTCAAAGTTTCGGAAGGAAAGGCTAACTTGTTGAAAAAAATCAATTATGGAGAAGAAAGATTTCATAAAAATAGCAGAGGAAAAGTGGCCTGAATTAAGAGCTCTGAAAGCGCTG